>NZ_JBFUIU010000350.1:0-9258 GCF_056401695.1 Variovorax sp. P4_D9 | reverse complement strand
GGCCTGAAGAGCGTCGCATGGCCGCCGGCGGCGCGGGCCGCGGCACGCACGCGCTGCGACTCGCCGGGCGCGGCCAGAACCCAGCGCTGGCCGCCATGCCACTCGACCAGCGGCGCACCGTCGAGGTCGAGCACCGGCGCGGTCTGCGGCACAGAGAGCCGCCACAGCGCGCGGGCGCCCTCGCCGACGCCGAACCACGGATGCTGCTGGTCGCGCAGCGACTGCCAGCCGGCCGCCGCGCGCGCATTGTCCTGCCGCTCGCCGCCCAGCTGGCCACAGGCGGCCTCGACCGCCGCCACCGCGCCGCGCAGGCGCAGCGACAGCACGCCGCCGCCGTCGCGCTGGCGCCAGACGCTGGCATTGAGCGGCAGCGGCCGGCCGCCCCATTCGTTGACGAGCCGCAGCGCGTCGGCCTGGCTGCAGTCGAAATCCAGCGTGGCTTCGGCCGGCGCCACCGGCAGCACCTTGAGGCTGGCTTCGGCGACCAGCCCGAGCGCGCCCATCGATGCGGCCAGCACCCGCGAGACGTCGTAGCCGGCCACGTTCTTCATCACCTGGCCGCCGAAGACCAGCACCTCGCCGCGGCCGTTGACCAAGGTGATGCCGAGCAGGTAGTCGCGCACGGAACCGACGCTGGCCCGCGCCGGGCCGCTGAGACCCGCGGCGATCATGCCGCCGACCGTGCCGCCCGGCGCGAAGCGCGGCGGCTCGAAAGGCAGGCACTGGCCCTTCTCGGCCAGAAGGGCCTCGAGCTCGGCCAGCGGCGTGCCGGCGCCCACCGTGACGACCAGCTCGCTGGGCTCGTAGCTGGTGATGCCCGACAGGGCGGTGGTGTGCAGCGCAGCACCGCGCGCGGGCTGCCCGTAGAAAGCCTTGGTGTTGCCGCCCCGGATGCTCAGCGTCGTCCGGTCGGCGGCGGCGGCGCGGATGCGCTCGGCGATCTCGCCTAGGGCTGTGGATTCCATCGTGGTGTTTCTTGTCTTGGTCAGTCGGGGACAGAGCAAAAACGGCTGCGCAGTTTCTTGATCTGTCCCACAAGGTCTCAGAAGCGGGGCAGATCGGCGAAGGGCATCGACTTCCCCTTGCGGAACACCTGCTTGCCATACTCGGCGCAGCGTGACAGCGTCGGGATCACCTTGCCGGGGTTCAGCCCCCCGGTCCGATCGAAGGCCCGCTTGACGCCGAACATCTGCTCGTTCTCGGCCGCGGTGAACTGCACGCACATGCTGTTGAGCTTCTCGACGCCGACGCCGTGCTCGCCCGACACCGTGCCGCCCATCGCGACGCTGGTCTCGAGGATGTCGGCGCCGAAGAGCTCGCAGCGGTGCAGCTCGTCGGGGTCGTTGGCGTCGAACAGCACCAGCGGGTGCAGGTTGCCGTCGCCGGCGTGGAACACGTTGCAGCAGCGCAGGCCGTACTTCTTCTCCATCTGCTGGATGGCTAGCAGGATGTCGGCCAGCCGCTTGCGCGGGATGGTCGAGTCGAGGCACATGTAGTCGGGGCTGATGCGGCCCGACGCGGGGAAGGCGTTCTTGCGGCCGCTCCAGAACTTGAGGCGCTCGTCCTCGTTCTCGCTGACCGCGATGGCGGTGGCGCCGCAGCCGCGCAGCACCTCGGTCATGCGGCCGATCTCTTCCTCGACCTCTTCCGGGGTGCCGTCGGATTCGCACAGCAGGATGGCCGCGGCGTCGAGGTCGTAGCCGGCGCGCACGAAGTCCTCGACCGCTGCGGTCATGGGCTTGTCCATCATCTCGAGGCCGGCCGGGATGATGCCGGCCGCGATCACCGCGGCGACCGCATCGCCGGCTTTGCGCACGTCGTCGAAGCTGGCCATGATGCAGCGCGCGAGTTGGGGCTTGGGCACCAGCTTGACCGTGACCTCGGTGGTGACGGCCAGCATGCCTTCGCTGCCGACCACTAGCGCCAGCAGGTCGAGGCCGGCGCAGTCGAGCGCCTCGCTGCCGAATTCGATGACCTCGCCCTCGGCCGTGAAGCCGCGCACCCGCAGCACGTTGTGCAGCGTGAGCCCGTATTTGAGGCAGTGCACGCCGCCCGAGTTCTCGGCCACGTTGCCGCCGATGGTGCAGGCGATCTGGCTCGACGGATCGGGCGCATAGTAGAGATTGAAGGGCGCCGCCGCCTCGCTGATCGCGAGGTTGCGCACGCCGCACTGGACGACCGCAGTGCGGCTCACCGGGTCGATCTTGACGATCCGGTTGAACTTGGCGAGCGACATCGTCACGCCCATCGCGTGCGGCATCGCGCCGCCCGACAGCCCGGTGCCGGCACCGCGCGCGACCACCGGCACGCCGAGGCCGTGGCAGGTCCTGAGCACCGCCGAGACCTGCGCCTCGGTTTCGGGCAGGGCCACCACCAGCGGACGCTGGCGGTAGGCCGTGAGGCCGTCGCACTCGTAGGGCACGGTGTCCTCGTCGTGCCAGATCAGCGCATGGGCGGGCAGGTGCGCCTGCAGCGCCTGCACCACCTGCGACTGGCGGGCCGATGCCGACAGCGAAACCTGTTCGGAGGAAGTGAGCGGCGCATTCATTTCAGTTTTCCACCACGCTATCGCGTGACCCGCGACGCATGAAACGGGAACGGCCCACCCCGCGGAACCGGCTTTGCCGGCCCGCTGGGGTTGCCCCCGGAGAGGGGGGGCGGTCACACGAAGTGGGCAAGCCTTGGGGGTGATCTTTGCGTGACCCGCGTCGCATCAAACTTTGCTGTAATTGATGGGCGGCGTCCGGCAAAGAGGTCGGTTTGTACTTGGTGCCTCGAACCCGTATTTCAGTTGGACCCGCGGCTCCACGAGCACCCCGTACTGTCGCCCGGGGCTTGGCGCCCCTGAGCACGCATCTCAGACTTCGATGACGTGGGCCGCACGCCGATGTCGCCGCACATTGGAGGCAATCATGGAAGTCATCTATCCACGTTGTGCCGGYCTGGACGTGCACAAGCAAACGGTGGTGGCGTGCGTGCGCATTGCCGGCGACGGCCCCCCGTTGCAGGAAGTGCGCACCTTTGCCACCACCACCTCGGGCCTGTTGGCCCTGGCCGACTGGCTCGACTYSTTCGGCGTCGAGCACGTGGGTATGGAGGCCACGGGCGTGTACTGGAAGCCGGTGTGGCACGTGCTTGAAGGCCACTTCGAACTGGTGCTGGCCAACGCCGCGCACGTGAAGAACGTGCCCGGGCGCAAGACCGACGTCAACGACTCGATGTGGCTGGCGGACCTGCTGGCCCACGGCTTGATCCGCGCCAGCTTCGTGCCGCCAGTGGCCGTGCAGGAACTGCGCACCCTCACGCGCACGCGCAAGCAGTTCGTGCGCGAGCGCAGCGCGCATGTCTTGCGCATCGACAAGGTGCTCGAAGATGCCAACCTCAAGCTCGGCGTCGTGCTCACCGACATCATGGGCAAGAGCGGCCGCGCCGTGCTGCGGGCCATCGTCGACGGGCATGACGCCCCCGAGTACCTCGCCAGTTGCGTCAACATGCGAGTCAAGGCCAGTCGCGCCGAGGTTCTTGAAGCCCTGCGCGGCCGCGTCAGCGCCCATCATCGGTTCATGCTCAAGCTGCACCTGGGCCACATCGACGCGCTGGACCAGGCCATCGCCGACATCGAAAAGGAGGTGGGCCTGGGGCTCGAGCCGTTTCGACAAGCCGCCAAGCTCCTGRGCACCGTCCCGGGCCTGAGCGCTGTCAGCGCCCATGTGGTGGTGGCCGAGATCGGCATCGACATGTCGCGCTTCCCTACRCCCGCCCACCTGCTGTCCTGGGCCTGCCTGTGCCCGCGCAACGACGAGAGCGCCGGCAAGCRCCGCTCCACCCGATTGCGCCGCGGCGGCAAGTGGCTCAAGACCACGCTGGTGCAGGCCGCCTGGGCGGCCGTGAAGGTCAAGGACGGCTACCTGCAGGCGCAGTTCCACCGGCTGCGCGCTCGCCGCGGCGCCAAGAAGGCCATCATCGGCGTGGCCGCCTCCATGCTCACTGCCGCCTGGCACATGCTGCGCGACGGCACCGAATGGCACGACCTCGGCGCCGCCCACTTCGACCGCGCCGACGCCCACAAAACTGCCAACCGCCTGATCCGACGGCTCCAACAGATCGGCTACGCGGTGCAGGTCACACCTGTTTGAAGAGGGACGTTTCATCTCAGAACCTCAGCGGACGACCATCAACGTGAAGGGCCAGACGTAGGCCTGCATCGTGATCAACAGGCCGACCAGGCAAGCCAGCGCGATCGAGTGGAAGAACACGTAGCGCAGGATATCGCCTTCATGGTTGAACCAGCGGGTGGCGGTGGAAGCCACCACTATCGACTGCGCATCGATCATCTTGCCCATCACGCCGCCCGAGCTGTTGGCCGCGCCCATCAGGTTGGGCGACAGGCCGAGCTGCTCGGCCGCCACCTTCTGCATGCCGCCGAACAGCACGTTCGAGGCCGTGTCGGAGCCGGTCATGGCGACGCCGATCCAGCCCATCAAGGTGCCGAAGAAGGGATAGAAGGCACCGGTGTTGGCGAAGGCCAGGCCCAGCGTGGTGTCGGTGCCCGAGTAGCGCGTCAGGGTGCCGAGCGCCAGCATCAGCATGATGGTCAGCAGCGAGTAGCGCACCAGCCACAGCGTGCGGAAGAAGATCTTGACGATCTCGATCGGGTTGTAGCGCATGAACAGCGCGCTCACGACGGCCGACAGCAGGATGCCGGTGCCGGTCGCAGACAGCAGGTTGAGCACGTAGACGGCGCCCTCCTTGGTCGGCGCGGGCACCACCGGCGGCATCTTCTCGATGAGGTCGTGCAGGCCGGCCATCGGGAAGGACGGCGCGAAGATGCTGTTCAGCGCGGTCTTCACCGCCGGCAGCCCCCAGACAAAGACGAACACCGACAGGATCAGCCACGGCATCCAGGCACGGATCAGCGCGGCGCGGTCGTGGGTCACCAGCGGGGCCGGCGGCTTGGCCTCGTGCGCGCTGACGTCGTGCCCCTTGAGAGACGGCGAATGCCAGATCGTGCGGGGCTGCCAGACGCGCAGGAACAGCACCAGGCTGATCATCGAGATGATCGCCGCGATGATGTCGACCAGCTCGGGGCCGATGAAGTTGGACACCAGGTACTGGGGAACCGCGAAGGACACACCGGTCATCAGGATGGCCGGCCAGATCTCCATCATGGCCTTGCGCCCGGCGAAGGCCCAGATCAACCAGAACGGCACCAGCAGCGAAAAGAAGGGCAGCTGGCGGCCGATCATCGCGGTGACCTCCATCAGGTCGTAGCCATGCACCTTGGCCAGCGTGATGACCGGCGTGCCGAGCGCGCCGAAGGCCACCGGCGCGGTGTTGGCGATCAGGCTCAGGCCCGAGGCGGCCAGTGGCGAGAATCCGAGCCCGATCAGGATGCCGGCCGTGACCGCGACCGGCGTACCGAAGCCGGCGGCGCCCTCGAAGAAGGCGCCGAAGCAGAAGGCGATCAGCAGCAGCTGGATGCGCCGGTCTTCCGTGATGCCCGAGAGCGAATCCTGCAGCACCTTGAAGCTGCCGTTCTGCTCCGCCAGCTGCTGCAGGAAGATGATGTTGAGCACGATCCAGCCGATCGGCAGCAGCCCGGTGAAGCCGCCGAACAGCGCCGCGCGGCCGGCCATGTCGGCCGGCATGCCGTAGGCGAAGGCCGCGACGGCAATCGCCGCCAGCAGGCCCAGTCCGGCCGCGATGTGGGCCTTGATATGGAAGAAGCCGAGGCAAGCCAGCATCACCACCACCGGAATCGCAGCCAGCGCGGTGGAGATGATCATGTTGCCGAAGGGGTCGTAGATTTGCTGCCAGGTCATGGCGTGTCTCCCAGAAAAGTTGTGTCTCGTTTTCTGGACCGAACTGTAAGGACCCCGGGGCCCGCCGAGTTGAAGGTTTTTCTCGGCGACCTTGAAATTTGCTTGATCTAGCTCAGGGTTTCCACTAACCACTCAGCAAAGGCCTCGCACTCCCAGCGATCGAGGGTGCCGGGCTGCCAGCAGACGTAGTGGCGGAGCGGCGAGGGCACGGGACGGTCCGACAGCGGCACCAGGCGCCCGGACTCGAGCCATTGCGCGCCCAGCTGCTGGCGCACCAGCGCGACCCCGAAGCCGCTTGCCGCGGCGTCGTAGACCAGCCCGAGGTCGTTGAACTGCGAGCCCACGCGGGGCTCGGGGTGGTCCAGCCCGCAGCTGGCGAACCAGGTGCTCCAGGGCTCGAGCGGGCTGCGGATCAGTCGCGCGTTGGCGATCTCGGCCTCGGTGCGGAAGCCCGTGAAGGGGCCGAATTCGTTGAGGTAGCTCGGGCTGCAGGCCGGCACCACCGATTCTTCGAGCAGCGGCCGGCTCTCGCAGTCGGCATAGGCGCCGGTGCCGTAGCGGACCTCGAGGTCGGCCTGCTCGGCCGTGACGTCGAGCAGCGGGATCGAGACCTGCAGCACGAGGTCGACGTCCGGGTAGATGTTGCGGAACAGTTCCAGCCGCGGCATCAGGAACTGGCGGCTGAAGGTCGGCGTGACCGCCAGGCGCAGCCGGGTCGTTCGCGGTGCGGCATCGCCGTTCGGCACCGCTTGCAGCGCGGCCAGGCCGATGCGCACGTTCGCGAGGTAGGCGGCGCCGTCGGCGGTCAGGTTGAAGTCGCTGCGGCCGAAGAGCTTGAGGCCGATATGCGATTCGAGCTGGCGGATGCGATGGCTGACCGCGCTCGGCGTGACGCACAGCTCGTCCGCCGCGCGGCCCGCATGGCGCAGCCGGGCCACCGCCTCGAAGGTCAGCAGGCACTGGATCGGCGGGATGTGCTGGAGCGCCATGGGCGGTGCTCAGTCCTCGAAGAAGGCGACCGGGAGGCCGGGGGTGTCGACGCGCATCCGGATCACGCAGCCGGAGGCCGGCCGCTCCTCGAGCTCGGCCGCGGGCCGTCCGCGGCGGGCGCTGGTGACGAACAGCGTCTTCAGGTCGTCGCCGCCGAAGCAGGGCATGGTCGGGCACTGGACCGGCGTCGGCAGCGCCGCCACGCGCTCGCCCGAGGGGGCGAAGCGCAGCAATTGGCCGCCCTCGAACATCGCGGCCCAGTAGTGGCCTTCGGCGTCGATAGTGGCACCGTCGGGCCGGCCCTCGTAGCGCTGCGGCGAGGCCGGCGTCCAGCCCGCGGGCTTGTCCTCGAACTGATGGAACACGCGCTCGCGCGACAGGGTGTTGACGGTCGCGGCCCAGCGCCAGGCGCGCACCCGATGGGCCGCGGTGTCGGACCAGTAGACGGTCGCATCGTCGGGCGCGAAAGCCAGTCCGTTGGCGGTGGTGGCCTGGTTGGCCATCGGCACCAGTGTCGGCGCGCGGCCGCCGCGGGCATCGAGGCAGTAGAGCACTGCATTGGCCCGGTCCTTGGCCTCGTTGATGGTGCCGGCCCAGAAGCGACCTAGCGAATCGCACTTGCCGTCGTTGAAGCGCATGGTACGGATGTCGTGGTCGACTCTCGCCAGCGGCTTCAGCACCCCGCCCCATTCGGCCGCGCGGTAGACGCCGTCGCGCAACGCGATCACCAGCCCACCGCGGCGCGCCGGCGCCATGCAGCCGGGTTCGGTGGGCAGGCTCCAGCGCTCAACCGTCGGCTGGTGGTCGATGTCGCCGCGTGTACGCAGCACCGCGCGGCCGGGGATGTCAAGCCAGTAGAGCGAGCGCTCGACCGGATGCCAGAACGGCGACTCGCCGAGCTGGCTCAGGCTGTCGTTGAGAGTGGTCCACATAGGGACCGGAGCTTAGGCCAAACCGCAGGCGTTGCGCCCAAAAAAAGAGCCCGCGGCTGCGGGCTCAACATCCAAAGGAGACTCTCGCTGACAAATTCTTGTCCGCGGAAGCGGGCCGCCCGAGGCGGCCCCGAGGCTTCAGCGGTTGTAGGCGGTTTCGCCGTGGGAGGAGATGTCGAGGCCTTCGCGCTCTTCCTCTTCCGACACCCGCAGGCCGATGGTCAGGTCGGCGATCTTGAAGGCGATGAACGCCACCACGCCCGACCAGACGATCGTCAGCACCACGGCCTTGAGCTGAATCCAGACCTGGGCGCCGATGCCATTGGAGATCACGCCTGCCGTGACCCAGTCGCCGACCAGGCCGGGGCCGCCGAGCGATTGGGTGTTGAACACGCCCGTCAGCAGCGCACCGACGATACCGCCGACGCCGTGGACGCCGAAGACGTCGAGCGAGTCGTCCGCGCCGAGGATCTTCTTGAGGCCATTGACGCCCCAGAGGCAGGCGAAGCCGGCGACGAAGCCGATGATGATCGCGCCCATCAGGCCGACGTTGCCGGCGGCCGGGGTGATCGCCACCAGCCCGGCGACGGCGCCCGAAGCGGCACCCAGCATCGAGGCCTTGCCGCGCATCAGCGCTTCGCCGATGGACCATGCGAGCACGGCAGCGGCGGTGGCCGAGAAGGTGTTCATGAAGGCCAGCACGGCGCTGGTGCTCGATTCGAGGGCGGAGCCGGCGTTGAAGCCGAACCAGCCGACCCACAGCAGCGAGGCGCCGACCATGGTCAGCGTCAGCGAGTGAGGCGTGAACGATTCCTTGCCGTAGCCGATGCGCTTGCCGATCAGGAACGCACCCACAAGACCGGCGACGGCCGCGTTGATGTGCACCACGGTGCCGCCCGCGAAGTCGAGCGCGCCCCACTGCCAGATCAGGCCGGCCTTGTCGTTCATGGCGTCGACCACGTCCTTGTTGGCATAGGCGTCGGGGCCCATCCAGAACCAGACCATGTGGGCGATCGGTGCATAGCTGAAGGTGAACCAGATCGCCATGAACAGCAGCACGGCCGAGAACTTGATGCGCTCGGCGAAGGCGCCGACGATCAGGCAGCAGGTGATGCCGGCAAAGGTGGCCTGGAAGGCGGCGAACAGCAGCTCGGGGATGTAGACACCCTTGCTGAAGGTCGCGCCCGGGGCGAACACGCCGGTGGCCGGATCGAAGATCCCCTTCATGAAGAGCCGGTCGAAACCGCCTATGAAGGCGTTGCCCTCGGTGAAGGCCAGGCTGTAGCCGTAGATCATCCACAGCACGACGATCATTGAGAAGGTGACCATCACCTGCATCAGGACCGACAGCATGTTCTTGCTGCGCACCAGGCCGCCGTAGAACAGCGCCAGGCCGGGGACTGTCATCATGATCACGAGCAGGGTCGAGACCATCATCCAGGCGGTGTCGCCCTTGTTGAACGACGGAGCCGGGGCGGCAGCGGGAGCGGCCGCATCGGCGGCGGGGGCTGCGG
>NZ_JBFUIU010000349.1:0-9267 GCF_056401695.1 Variovorax sp. P4_D9 | reverse complement strand
GCTCGGTGCTCGTGGACTCGCGCTTTCAGGCCCCCGCGCCGGCCCGTGTGGGCGGCGGCATCGTGACCTTCGCACCCGGGGCCCACACCGCATGGCACACGCACCCGCTGGGGCAGACCCTCATCGTGACGGCAGGCGTCGGACGGGTACAGAAATGGGGCGATGCCGTTCAGGAAATTCGCCCCGGTGACCTCGTGTGGATTCCCCCAGGCGTGAAGCATTGGCACGGCGCTGGCCCCACCGTGGGCATGAGCCATATTGCAATCTCCGAGGCCCTCGATGGGAAATCGGTGGAATGGATGGAAAAGGTCAGCAAGGAACAATTCGCGCAGTGACATTGACTGATCAAGGCGCGGCAGTTGCTGCTCCGAATTGTCTGGGGCGTTCTGCGCAGGCACTGGCTTGCGGGCGAGCGACTGATCGGCGCTCAAAAGTGGTGCGGCAAGGCTCCGCTTGGTGGTTTAGGGCGCGTTCCAAGGGCGGGCGCGATCGCGCTACGCCAGTACCATCAACAACGATCATGGCTACACGCGCATACTCTCGCTTCCGAGGGATCGCCTTCGACAGAGCGGGCCCAGCGACTCCCCTCCTCCACTATCGGGCTGGAACCATTGGCGTATCCGTCGCTCTACACACATATCAAACATTTCTTGCGGCGCGCGCTCTCAAACGGCAGCCTGTCGCTTGACGAGAAGGCCGCCGCCGCTGCCTTGATCAGCTGGGTCAAGTTTCTTCCCCCGAGCGGTGAATCAGGGGGCAGATGCGGAAGGCCGGGGCGAAGCCTTTTCTAGGACGAGCGGCCAGCAACACGATCCTGGCCCGTTGCTGCACAAGAGCCTCGCCGCGCCAATGCCGTCAACTCTCGTTCGACAACAGTATCCAGTTCGATCTTCGGGGCAATGCGCATGGCTCCAACCTCCGTACAGATCCCAGATTGGAGTGTGTCGCATCAATAAGTTCCACTATTTCAAGCGCACTGCAGTATGGCAAGAGGCTGCTGTTCAACTTTCGAACGGGTCACTCTTCTTCGGCGCGAGAGCGTCTGCTTTGGGGCGAACGCCAATCGCTGGGCCTTGCCCCAGCGTGATGAGCCATGCGGCCCTCGGACAGACTATTTGTGCGTCGGTTCGCCGACCCGCATTCCCTCGCGCGACAGGCCGTAGCGCTGCATCTTCACGTAAAGCGTGCTCTTGGCGATGTGCAATTGGCGCGCCGCGAGCGTGAGGTTGCCTTCGCTGGCGATGATCGCGCGTCGGATCAAGGCTTCCTCGCCCTCGGCGATGCTGCGCACCTCGACGCCCAGGCCTTCCGAAGGCGCGGCGCCCGGAGCTTCCAGGCCGGACAGTTCGGGGGGCAGTGCCGCGCATGTCAGCGGCTCCCCCTCGCTCATCATCACGGCTCCCTGGATCACGTTGCGCAACTCGCGCACGTTGCCAGGCCAGCGGTACGAGGCCAAGCGGGAGAGCACCGCCTCATCCAGAACTTCGGGCTCCATCCCTTGCTCGCTGCGAAAAAGATCCAGGAAATGCTGCGCGAGCAGCGCGATGTCACCCTGGCGCTCGCGCAGCGGCGGAATGCGCAGGCTCGTGACAGCGATGCGATAGAACAGGTCCATGCGGAACCGGCCCGCCGCGATTTCCTCCCGCAGGTCCCTGTGGGTCGCGGCGACCAGCCGGAAGTTCACCCGGCGCGGCGCGTTCTCGCCGAGGCGGTAGATTTCTCCTTGCTCCAGCACCCGCAGCAGATGCGGCTGCATGTCCATCGGCATCTCGCCGATCTCGTCGAGGAACAGCGTGCCGCCGTCGGCGGCTTCGATCTTGCCGGCCATGCCGCCCTTGCGGGCGCCGGTGAAGGCGCCGTCGGCATACCCGAACAGCTCGCTCGCCAGCAGTTCGCGCGACAACCCGCCGCAGTTGAGCGCTATGTACGGGCCCGCGCAGGCGCCGTGAACGCCTCGCGCGAACTCCTCCTTGCCCACGCCGGTCTCGCCCTGCAGCAGGACCGGCGTCCTGGACCGCGCCAATTGCCGCGCCTTGCCGATGACCTGCAGCATGGCCGGGTCCGCCGTGATGACCGTCGCAAAGGCGTCGCCGGCTACTGCACTGTCTCGTTGGCCATGGCCTGCGCCTTGCGCCGCCATCGAGGCGTGCAGCGAGGTCGCGCGGCCGCGCACTGGCACCACCAGAAGCGTGCCGAGATGCTCCCCCTTGACGATCAGCGGCTCGAGCCACTCGGGCTTGATCCATGGGGGTAGCTGGCGCCGGTGGCCGCCGCGCCCCAGGCGACCCGCCGCGAGTTCGGGCAGCCGGTGCGCGCCGGACAGGTCGATCTGACCGCCAGCGGCCGCGATCGCGATGTGTGCGTGCTCATTGGCCTTGATCGGACTGCCCCGCCGATCGAACAGCACCAGGCCCTCCTGCCGGCCCGCATTCCAGCGGCCCATGCCGTGCTCCAGCAAGTGGTAGCGGTGCTCCATCTCCACCATGGCAAGCCGGCTTTCGATGCGATTCGCAGTCGTGACCACCAGCGCCAGACTCTGCCGGCTGTACGTCTGCGACAGGCCGGAGACGTCCAGTACGCCGATGATCTCGCCGTCGGTCGGATGCCGCACCACGGCAGCCGAGCAGGTCCATCGCTTGATGCCGGCGCAGAAATGCTCGGCGGAGTGGATCTGAACCGGCTGGCCCATGGCGAGTGCTGTGCCGATCGCATTGGTGCCGCACAGCACCTCGTTCCAGGTCACGCCTGGCATCAGGTGGATGGTTTCGGCCAATCCCATCGCCGGCGTGTCACCCTCCGTCATGAGGATCGTGCCGCGGGCGTCGGCCAGCGCCATCATGGTGCCGGTTTGCGAGAGGAAGTCGTGCGCGCAGGCCATGGCCGGTGCGCTGGCCTCCAGAAGCTCGCGCTGGCGTTCGCGCAGCAGGAAGAGATCCTGCTCGGACACCGGCTGCGGCCCACCCCGACGATTCGGATCGACCTGCGCTTCCTGGCAGCGCTGCCAGGAAACGTCCACCAGTGAGCGGAGCGCCTCCGTCGGGCGCGCATCTCCACTGACGAAGGACTCCCACGCCGCCATGACCGCCGTTTCGTCGCCAGGGGTCGAAAACATCTGTTTGTCCCGCGGTGCCATGCTGTCTCCACCGGGCCGTGCATCGCGGCCTGCATGTCTGTTGGCGCATCCGTTGGTGCGTGCGCTACCCTCAGAATGATAGAGACAATGACCATGGTGGGGCAACGCCCCACGGGATCTCCTTTCTGTGAGTGAATACGGCAGGTCGCGCCCTCAGGCCGCGGCCTCGCGGCGGATCAGGCGCAGCAGGTCATCGATGCCGCCCTGGAGAAAGCCCAGCGTGGCCTCGTCGACGAGCCTGCCGTCCACGATCTTCTGATGGGCCGACCCGATGACGGTCTGCGGCCGGTGCACCAGCCTTGCCGCGATGGCGGTCAGCACCTCGGTCAGCTGAGCCTGTGCGCGCACGCCGCCGGTGAACGCGGTGGACGAGGTCAGCGTCAGCACCGCCTTGCCGCTCAGCGTCGACTGGCCGAAGGGACGCGACGCCCAGTCGAGCGCGTTCTTGAGCACGCCGGAGATGCTGTGGTTGTATTCCGGTGAGGCGATCACCAGCCCGTCCGCAATGTCGATGGCGGCACGCAGGCGGACCATCGCCTCCGGCGGTGTGGCGGTATCGGCATCCTGGTCATAGGGCGGCAGGTCGTTCAACGGCAGGATCTGCAGGCTCGCACGCTCTTCGACGGAGGCCCCGAGGCTCGCGAGGATGGCGGTATTGAAGGAGCCCTTTCGCAGGCTGCCGGAAATGCCAAGGAGGCGGGGCCTGGGAAGATGGCCGGTCGTGGAGCTTTGAAGTTCAGAGACGCGCATGTCGCACTTTCATTTCATGTTCGATCGGATCGTCTGCGTGGCCAACAGCACGCCCACCGCGATCCACGACAGCCCGCCCACCAGTCCACCAGCCATTCGTACGACGCCGGCAGCAGGACGGGATGGTGTTGTCGGTCAAGGCGCCCCGCATCGCAGCGGGCTAGCGGGGCACCGGTCAATTCCTGCTCAGTCCGCGCGTTCCGGCAGCGGGAGCTTCACCCATTCCCTGTAGAAGGCATCGATGTCAGGCTCGAAGTCGTGAATCACCGGGTACCACGGCGTGGGCGCTTCGATGTCGTGCATGGTCCCGCACTGGGGGCAGTAGTACTCGCGGTAGACCTGCCAGTTGGTATCC
This sequence comes from Variovorax sp. P4_D9, assembly GCF_056401695.1. Lineage (NCBI taxonomy): Bacteria > Pseudomonadati > Pseudomonadota > Betaproteobacteria > Burkholderiales > Comamonadaceae > Variovorax > Variovorax sp. P4_D9. Next base: position 5,029 of record NZ_JBFUIU010000349.1, on the reverse strand, counting down.
GGCGCCATCAGCTTCGGGTAGACCTCCATCATTTCCTCCTCGGTCTGGCGCACGTAGAGGTTGGCGTGCAGCTTCCAGTTCTCGCGCCAGCCGCAGAACTCGTGGCCGCAATCGCATTTGGTGACCCATTTCTTGGTCTTGGCCAGCTGCACGATGTGCAAGTGCGGGCCGAGCGGCAAGACAATTCGGTCGTCCCAATCCAGCTTTTGTTGTAACGCATCGACGTACTTCTCGAAGCGGTCCGGATCCTTGGGCATCGACAGCATGCGCAAGGTGGTGTCCCAGTCGAGCTTGCCGTCGACCAGGCTCTTGACTTGTTCACGTGTGTAAGTAGTCATTTCAAATCTCCTTTGGGGTCTTGTCGACCGCGTTTCATTCTTCGACCAGCACGACGGTGTTCACGTCGGGCATCTTGGACAGGTCCATGCGGAACTTGGAGCCATAGGTGGGCACGTCCAGTTCGTCCTCGATGAGCACCCAGGATTCCGGCAGGTTCCAGAAGTCGCGGAACTGCTGCTCGAACTTCTTGGACAGACCAAAGCTGGTTGCGAACATGTGCTGCACCTGTGGCGACGCGTTCTTGGTCAGGATGTRCTCGCGCTCGAGCTTCATCCATTCCTGCGTCGGGATCGAACGGGCCAGCCGCTGCTTGCGGATCTCGACGCGCTGCAGCGCGGTCTGCCTGGCATCGACAGTCCACACGCCCTGGGCGTCGCGCGTCGCCACGACGCCGTAGACCTTCTGTGCGTATTCCGGTAGCAGCAGGCTGTTGTTGAGATCGCTGGCGATCGCTTCGACCTCCCGGTCCAGCGGGTCACCGAACCCGGGCCCGCCACGAAGGTAGTTCAAGTACAGGTCGTAGTTTTCGTAGCAGTCTTCAGTGGTCATGCATTGCTGATCGCGCTTGACCACCGCGCCGGCATTCAGATGGTTCTCGTAGTCCGGCAGGTCCGGGTTGGCGTCGCCCCCCAACGGCAGGCTGTCGCCCATCGCGATGCGTTCCTTCAGGCCGGTCTTGTGCGCCTCGAAGCGATAGCCGGTGGCCGCCGGATAGCCGCCCATCAGGCCCCAGTCGCTGTTCATGTAGCCGTTGCCCATGAAGAACATCGTCCAGTCCTGAGCCTTCCACACCATGCGCAAGGTTTCGAAGCCGCAACCGCCACGGTACTTCCCGTAGCCACCGGAGTTGGCCTTGGCGTTACGGCCCAGATACAGCAGCGGCTCGGCCATTTCCCAGATCTCCATGTCGCCCATGTCGCCCTCGGGGTTCCAGATCGCCGCCGCGTGGTTCAGGCCATCCTTGATGGCGCCGGCACCGGTGCCGCAGGACGAGGCCTCGAAGCTGTTGACCGCATGGATCTCGCCATCCTGGTTGATGCCGCCGCCCTGCAGCCAGTTGGAGGTGTTGGCGTTGCCGGCGTTGACCTCCTCCAGATAGCCGCGGCTGAAGTAGGCCTGGCCCAGGCCGCGCCACATCGTCGTCCAGGCCGAGACCAGGAAGTGCCAGGCGTAGGCATGTCCGGTGCGACGGTCGTCCGGGTTCATCCACGTTCCCTTTGGCATATGGAACTCGGTGCCGTAGTACGCGCCGTCGTTGATGCGCTGCGTGGGCACCAGGGTCTGCGTCATCATCACCCAGATGCCGCTGGTGAACGCCACGTGGTGCGCGTTGTACGAATGCCATCCCCAGCGGCTCGCGCCCTCGAAGTCGAGCCGCCACGATCCGTCTGCGCGGATCTCCATCTCCACCGGCGCGTGCATGATGGAGTCGAGCTTGGCGAAGGCGTTGGAGGTCCGTACATCCTCATGCTTGTAGGGCACGTCGACGAACGCAACCTTGCGGTACTTGCCCGGCAGCGTCATCGCCTTGATGCGCGTGAGCAAGCCGCGCCGACCCTCCTCGATCACCTCGTAGGCGAACTTCTCGTAGGCCTCCAGCCCTTCGTCTTCAATCACTTCCTCGATCAGGTCGCGGATCATGTGGCAGCCGGCGATGCGGGTGCGCTCGTCGAGGATCCAGTACTTCGGCGTACGCACCGAGCGCTGACTCTCGTGCAGCCAGTCCCGCAGCGGGGTGTCGTTCACGCCGGTCTTGCGACATGTGATCATGTAGCCGTCGCCGAAGCGCTGGGTCTGACCGGTGGACATCGAGCCCGGCGTGACGGCGCCGGTATCAATCACGTGGGTCACGCCGCCAACCCAGCCGATCAGCTTGCCATGCGCAAAGATCGGAACGATGGTGGCGATGTCGCAAGGATGAACGTTGCCGATCGCACAGTCATTGTTGGTGAACATGTCACCGGGATGGATGCCGGGATTGCCTTCCCAGTTGTTCTCGATCATGTACTTGATCGCCGCGCCCATCGTGCCGACGTGGATGATGATTCCCGTCGAGGTGAGCACGCAGTCGCCGGCCGCGTTGTAGAGCGTGAAGCACAGCTCGCCTTCCTGCTCGACGATCGGGCTGGCCGCGATCTTCTTGGCGGTTTCGCGCGCATGCACCAGGCCGCCACGCAGTTTGGAGAACATCTTCTCGTAGCGGATCGGGTCCGTCTCGCGCAGCTCCAGACGCTGCAGGCCGTTGTAGTGGCCGGTCTTGGCGGTGCGCTCGAGAATTCCGTCGCGGAATTCTTTCAACGTCTGGCCGGTCTTGAGCAGGTCGGCGAAGCCGAGTTCTTTGCTGGACATCATGTTCATGGTCATGTCTCCTTACTTCACTTCCTTGAGGTGGAACAAGCGATGCTTGTCAAGCGTGGTCGAAAAACCCAGGGGGACGACGAAGGTCGTGGCGTCCGATTCGACGATCGCGGGGCCGACGATGGTGTTGCCCGGCTTGAGCGCTTCCATCTTCCAAAGCACCGCGTCGTGCCAAACCTTGTGGCGGTACAGCGGCCGGGTACCGATGCGTGCTTCCTGCGGCGGTGTCGGTCCGCCTTCCGGATCCTCAGGCAACACCGGCTTCTGGGTGATGACCATGCCGCGCATGATCGCGCCGGTGATGGAAAAGCCGAGTTCCGGCGAGCGTGCCGAGCTGGCGTACACGCGGCTGTAGGTCTGCTCGAAGGCTTCGACGATGCGATCCCAGTCCTGTGCGGTCGACGCGCTGCCGACCGGCGAGCTGATCTCCAGGTCGTTGAGTTGGCCCATGTACTGCATGCGGTAGCCGGGGCGCAGGATCACCTCCTCGGGCTTGAAGCCGTTGATCCGGAATTCCTCGATCACCTTCGCGGCCAGGTCAGACCAGGCCGCCTGGATGGTCGTCGCGGCTTGCGCCTTCTCGCCGTCGGCCGCGTGCTGCGGCAGCGCCAGGTCCACGCTCTTGTCGTAGCGGTACTCGAAGTCGGCGCAGGCGCAACCGAAGGCCGAGAAGCCCGCCGCCCAGGCCGGCACGACGACATCCTTGAAGCCCAGCCCTTCGGTGTAGCCGTAGGTGTGCACCGGCCCAGCGCCGCCGTAGGAGAAGCACACGAAATCGATCGGGTTGTATCCCTTGGCGCTGACGTTGGAGCGCAGGTACTCGCGCAGCTGCACGTCCAGCAACTCGATGACACCCGCCGCAGCGTCCTCCACCGACAGGCCGAGCGGGTCTGCGATCTGGGCCTTGATGTGCTGGCGCGCACGCTCCACGTCGAGCTTGATCGCGCCACCGAGGAAGTTGTCGGGGTTGAGGTAGCCGAGAACGACGTGGCAGTCCGAGACCGACACCGTGTCGAGCCCGCTTTCAGGCCAGCAGGTGCCTACCCGATAACCGGCGCTGTCGGGGCCCAGCTTGATGGCACCGCTGTACGGGTCCAGCCGTACGAAGCTGCCCGCACCCGCGCCCACCGAGTCCATCGCCACCAGCGGCAGCGACAGCACCAGCCTCGCCATGTCGGGATCCGCCACAATCGCGAAGTTGCCCTTGGTGATGAGCGCCATGTCGAACGACGTGCCACCAATGTCCGAACAGGCGACGTTGTCGTAGCCGAGCGCCTCGCCCAACAGCTTGGAGCCGATCACGCCGCCGATCGGTCCGGAGACGATGGTGCGCGCCAACTCCTTGGCCTTCCAGCTGATCGTCCCGCCGTGCGTGGCCATCACGCGCAGATCGAACTTCGCGCCGTGCTTCTTGAAGCGGTCGCTTACCTTCTGGAGCGTCTGGCGCGAGGGCTCGGCCGCGTAGGCCTCGAGCACCGTGGTGTTCATGCGGTGGCTCTCCTTGCGCTGCGGGTAGTAGTCGACCGATGCGAACACCGGAATGTCCGCGCTCAACTGCTTCAACTCGTCGAGGCAGATGTCGCGGGCGCGCTGCTCACTGCGGCCGTTCTTGTGCGACTGGAGGAGGCAGATCACGATGGCCTTCGAGCCGGCGACGACCAGCTCGCGCGTCGCCTGTCGCACCTCGTCTTCGCGCAGCGGAATCACCACCTCGCCCTGCACGTCGGTTCGCTCAGTCACACCACGCGTACGTCGCAGCGGTACCAGTGGTTCATCGTAGCGATGGGTGTTAAGGTGAATGCGCTCCTCCAGCGCATAGCCGAGGTAGCTCTGGATCGCGCGGCCCATCGAATGCACATGCTCGAAGCCCTTGTTGACCATCAGGCCGACATCGAGCCCCTTGCGCTGCACGACGCGGTTGAGCATCGCCGTTCCCGAGTACACGCAGGTCAGCAGCTCGGGATAGACCTCGTCGACTTCGCGTTTCCAGTGCGCCAGCGCATCTTGCGAGGAGTTGAAGATGGCGAGTGATTCATCCTGCGGGTTGCTCTGCGCCTTGCCGACGACAAAGCGCCCGTCCTCGCGGACGAAGAAGGTGTCGGTCATCGTGCCCCCGGCATCGATGCCCATCACCTGTACCTGTGATTGCATTTCCATGTGTAGATCTCCTTGMGGCCATTGACCGGGCTGCGTGTCTGCGCAACCCACCCGAGCGTTCGGTTCGCTCGCCCTTTTCTTTGCAGCGGCCGTGCCAAGACGACGCGGACGTCGGTCGGGTCGCGCTAAGCCCTTGATTTCGTTGAGCGGACTCGGGTTTACGCGAGGCTGACAG
>NZ_JBFUIU010000348.1:0-9290 GCF_056401695.1 Variovorax sp. P4_D9 | reverse complement strand
GCCATTGACCGGTCGTCCATGGCGAAATCCCCTTGGCGCCTAGATGACCGGAATCGGTCTCATAGCGTGAATTCACCGAGGGCGCCCGCATTTCGTGTCGAACTCCGGTGGGCTCGGCTTGTGGTTGAGCCGCCAATGACCAGATGATCGCTGGGCGATCGCCCAATCCGGGTTCGAAGGCTCAAGGTCGAACGGCAATCTCGTTCTTGACCGCCTTCACGCCTTTCACATTGCGCGCAATGCTTTCCGCCGTGGACTTCTCGACGGCGTTCTTGGCGAATCCGGCGAGCATGACCGTCCCGTTGAGCGTTTCGACCGAGATGCTGGACGCATCGACGAGCTTGTTCTCAACAAAGCGGCCCTTGATCGACGCGGTGATACCTGCATCGTCGACGTAAGCCCCGGTGGATTCCTGCCCCCTGGTGACAGCACAACCCGACATAGTAAGCAACGCCACGGCTGTGAGGGTGGCGGAAATGGCGGTGCGAACAGTCATTTTTTATCTCCTGCGAACCTTGATCTGCAAAACACCGCCCCGACCGGGCCTGAGCAGAAAGGCCTCAGGCCAAGCACACAATCAAGACGAAGTGCTTTGATCAAACTAGTATTCGCGATCGGTCCGGCTGCCGTCTGTGCATTACCGAACATAGGTTGGCTTTTAGTTTGATGTGGATCAAACGGTAGACTGGGCGGTCGCCGTACAACGTACAACAGAGCCACGCTAGAGATGGAAATGGCCGTGCTTTCAGACCCCAGTCGAATCGCCTCCTTGCTGCCCTGCCCGAAGCCGAATGGCAGCGCTGGTTGCCGCAGCTGGAAGCGGTCGAGATGCCGCTGGGGCAGGTGCTGTGCGAGTCCGGCAGCACGTTGAGTCACGTCTACTTTCCGATCACCGCCATCGTCTCTCTGCTGTACGTGATGGAAGACGGCGCGTCCGCGGRGATCGCCGTCGTAGGAATGAAGGCATCGTGGGCATCTCACTCTTCATGGGTGGTGAGTCCACGCCCAGTCGAGCGGTCGAACAAAGCGCAGGTCATGGCTTCCGGCTCAGGTCTCAGGTGCTCAAGGATGAGTTCAATCGGGCTGGACCGGTCCTGCACCTGCTGCTGCGATACACCCAGGCGCTGATCACACAGATGGCGCAAACGGCGGTTTGTAACCGGCACCATTCGCTCGATGAGCAACTGTGCCGTTGGCTTCTCTTGAGCCTGGACCGGTTGCAGGGCAACGAACCGGTGATGACCCAGGAGTTGATCGCCAACTTGCTCGGTGTGCATCGCGAGGGTGTGACCGAAGGCGCGCTCAAGCTTCAAAGGGCTGGCTTGATCAGTTGCACGCGCGGTCGCATTTCAGTGCTGAACCGTCCAGGGCTCGAACTGCGTTGCGAGTGCTACGCGGTGGTTAAGAAGGAGTACGACCGGCTCCTTCTGAAGCGCGTCGCGACCTAGTACAACCCGACATTCGCACGCTGAGCCGATTCCCGCCGTGCCACCAAGGGGGCCCTGGCACGCCTGGAGGCCTGAAGCACCAACGAATCAAAGTCATGTTCGGTAACGTACAGACCCAAGTAGCGCACGGGGATACCGTGGCCATCCATGCTTCATCGTTGCAACGATCTGGACTCTCGCCGGAGGTTTCAAATGCCTGTCTCTCAGTCTTCTCATGTCCGAGACGTGCCACGGAGCTTCACTTTCATGCAATTTCAAGGAGAAGCGCCATGGGTCTAGGCACTATTCTTTTGATCGTTCTGATCCTGATGCTGATCGGCGTCATACCCACCTGGCCGCACAGCAGAAGCTGGGGGTATGGACCCGCTGGCGGTTTGGGCCTCGTCTTGCTGATCATCCTCGTGTTGGTGTTACTGGGACGGCTATGACAAGCTAGGTGGCCGACTTTGCGCTGAAACGTTGATGCAATTGGAGCACCCCGGCTCGGCGAAGAGGAGGCTCAATGCCACATGACCTGAATTCGATCCAAACGCGAACCGCGCTTGGAAGACCTCGCGACTTACTTGCAGCGGGCACGGGAGCAAGAACGTGCGCCCCTCGCCCGCGAACTTCATGATGAACTCGGTGCACTGCTGATAGCAGCCAAGCTTGATGTGGCTTGCCTAAAACTGAGCATGGCTCTGTGTCTCCAGAAATCGTGCGTTGCCTTGCGCACGTGGGCGAAATCCTCAGTGGAGGCATCGCGCTGAAAAGCAGGATCGTCGAGTGGCTATGCCCCTCGACGCTCGCCCACATGGGACTGGTTGCCTCACTGGAAAGTCTAGCGCGCGATTTTGGCTTGACTTCCGGAATCGAAATTAGGAGTGACATCGAAGCGGTGAGCCTCGACGAATGGTCCCAACTGGCCGTGTACCGGCTCGTTCAAGAGTGCCTTACCAAGGTCGCCTGCCGCCGATCAGCGTGAGCGCATTGATGCGGCTGTCCGGGCCATCGCGATCGCGAGTCCAACTTCATGCGTCCACATGCGCCGGTTTCTCGACGAGCCCTCGCACTGCGCGGCGATGCCGCCCGTGAAAGCGGCGAACGTCGACGGCGTACGCAAAAAGATCAACGGGTATTGAGATGGACCCGAGTCCGGATTTTCGCTGCAATTGGGATCAAGACATCCGCCCTAAAGAACCTCGTTCAACAAGTAGTAGGCATTGTCCTGAAGCTTGTGCCAAGCTCCCCGCGTGCGCCATGCTCCCAATTCGAGCTCCTGGCATAGCGGCAGGTAGCGTTCGAACACTTGGTCGAGTCGCTCTGCCGTCGCAGAGTCGCGAATACCGATCGTGATCTCGTCATTGGTTTCGAAAGATCGATCATCGAAGTTGCTTGATCCGACTGCGCTCCACACACAGTCCACCGTCATGACTTTCTGGTGCAGCAAGGTATGGGGATACTCGAACAATCGCACGCCGCATCGCAGTAGCTTTTCAAAGTTGCGGTGGCCCGCGTGTTGCACCATTGGATTGTCGGATCCGCCGGTCGATGGCATCATCACTCGAACGTCGACGCCGCGAGCTACGGCACGCCCCAAGGCGTTGATGGCCTCGGGCTCCGGGATGAAATAGGGGTTCTGGATCCAGATGCGCGTTCGCGCCATGCAGATGGCAGTATGGTGAAGGATCTTCACGGCCGGTGCGGAGTTCTCGGGCTTAGCGTAAGCCGCATGCATCAGCACGTCGCCGACCGGCTCGAGGGTAGGGAACACATCCTCCCCTACGAACAATTCACCCGTCTCGCCCGCCCAGTTCTCGCTGAAAACGGCCTGGATGTTGTTGACGATGGGGCCGCGCACACGCACGCTGATGTCGCTGTAGTGCTCGGCGTCCTGTGCATCGCCCAGCCAGTTGTCCACAATGCAGTGCCCGCCCAAGTAGGCTTCTCGTCCATCAATGACCACGAGCTTGCGGTGGTCACGGTCGTTTAGAACGCCGATGTTGCGCCAGTTTTTCTCATGAAAGAAAACCAGCTCGCAACCTGCCTCTTCCATCTGCCGCCGGGCCGCTTGGCCGACTTCCTTGGAGCCAGTCGCATCGAGGAGTACACGCACCTGCTTTCCTGCGCGGGCTCGCTCTGAGAGCGCACTGGCCACACGTTGGCCCAATATGCCCTCCTTCCAGAGGAAGGTCTCGAAATGCACAGAGTGTGCGGCGGATTGGATGCCCTTGAGCAATACGTCAAAGAACTGACCGTTCTCGAAGACCTCCACCGTGTTTCCGGCAACGGCGGTGCTGAGCGTCAGGCCTGCCAAGGAGGGGATGAGTTCGTCGATGGGAGAGGCGCACTCAATGTGCAGCGTCGGATCACGGTGCCGACGGATCGACCAGATAACCAGACCTAGAACGATGATCAAGACAACGAGTGCCGTCGTTGTTGCATAGAAGAAGATCATTCGTGGTCCCGTCAGCTTGCATTGCAACGGTAGATTGTGGTTTCGTCTGCGACGCGTTCGTACGGACCGCACTACCGCACCCAGCGGTGTTTTCAGTGCCGGCACGAGGGTGAGCCGGTGGTACTCACGCGCTTCTATCTCGGACCAACGGGAAAGCTGTCGCTGGGGTGCTGACTGACCTGCTGAGTTCGGTGATCTACGCGCCCCGGGAACCGGGTCTATGACCTCGATGAGTTGGAAGACCCAGCCCCCTGATGTTGATGTATCGCGTAGCTTACAAAGTACGCGGCGGCAAGCTCGAACGCAGGCTGCCCCCAGCGCTTAAATCAAGTGCGAGACTGTCGGGTGACCCCAAAACCTCGCGGCTAGATGAACTGGGATGGGCGAGAACAAGGAGTTCGGCTCGGCGCTGGTGGGCAGATCTGAGGACGGCTAAGCGGTCGCAGTTTAGTATCGGGATCAACTTGCGAATCGACGCGCTCGCGCCGGTCCGAAAGTCAACCGCCCGGCATCAATCCGGGCTGAAAGCCGCCTCAGCGCTTCTGACCAGGTTGCTGCTGTGTGCCTTGGCCGGGCTGTTGGCCGGTCTGTTGCTTACCCGGGTCTTGCTGTTGCTGCCCTGGGCTGCTCGGGCTGGTTTGACCCGGCTGTTGCTTTCCCGGATCTTGCTGCTGCTGGCCGGGGTTGTTGGGCTGATTGCCCGTCTGATTCGGGTTGTTCTGACCTGATTGGTTTGCCATGGGTATGCCTCTTGAGTCATTGGAGCACTGGCGCTCCAGCTTTCAAACTAGGCCCGCCCTCGTCGCGAATCGGTAGTCACGCATCCAGTCGAATCGTAGGACAAATTCGACCCCCTGGATCAGGAACTGCAGGCCAAGAGTCGTCTTGCCGGCGCCAGGAGGAGGCTCTGCCGCTGGAGGACATCGCGCCCAGAGCCCGGACCGTTCGCTGGGGCCACGTAGGACGAGGGCGACCAAATTTCGAGCGCAAATGCTGCACTGCCACATTTTGCGGTGTTCCAAGGTCTGACATCGGCCCTTGGTCGACTACGAAAGGTGCTATGAGTAATCCCTGGTCGAAAAAGAATCCGTTGATGAGTATGTGGCTGAGTGCGGCCAACAAGGCAGTGGGCTCGGCTCGAGGTCATGCAACGAGCGCTGTCCGACGAGAGATCGGTGCAGCTCAATCTGAAGCGACACGGCAGATCGTGGATTTCTGGAGCGGTAAAACTGCCCTGTCAGCGACGAAGAGGAAGAGGCGCCGCTGACGGCGCGGCGCAGAAATCCAACGCCTGGTCGGGAATCTTGGCGGGGCGGCGCTCACGCGCGGCTCGCTGCGCGCAAGTACGCAAGTCGCTGAACAGCCGATCAAGCCGGCCCTCCGTAAAGCGGGTGCGCGCCCACCGGCGCGAGGCAGTGCGTGCTTTACTTGGAGCAGCGCTGCTTGAACCGGTTCGACACCTCCTCGTGGCGCCCTGATGGCGAAGCCGCGCGTTCCTCGTCGCCAGACACTCAGAGCGATTCGGCGCGATTTGGATGAACGCGGGTACCGCCCTGAACTGCTCACTCGACGCTCGCAGCGCTGGACGAAGCACGATCGTCGCGCGACCAAGCCCCTTGCGCAACGCTGCATGCTAAGGCTCCTCGTGACCACCTCTGAGGGTGATCCATTGAGGCCTTGACCGAATTGGCGCTCCCTCACGAGTTGACGGCAACGCAGGCGTCTTCCCTTCACGGAGATCCGCTCAAACGAGCGGGTTTGGCCTATGCTGAGGAACAGCATTGGCGGCAAATGAGCGCTAGCGAGCACGACCATCCCACTAATCCGGGCGAGTTGGCTTAGTCAAATGCGCCTTCGAGGAAGCGGTTCAATGCGCCCTCTGCACTTTTGACACCTGCCGTCCAGTGGCCCAGGGATTCAAGCAACTCGAGCGTCATGATCAAGTGTCGGGGTCGTCCTCGGCGACGAGGATGCGCCACTTGCGGACTTCACTCGAATGTGCGGGCATGGGGCGACGCCCCCCGCTCAGGAAGGGCGTCCGATTCCGTCGGCGACGTTGGACATCACGTGGGTGTGGCCCACGCGACATGTTAGTCGCGCTCGGCAGCAGGCGTGATGCCAGGCCATTCATGAGTTCTCCGCTCGGCAAGAAGAAGCGGTGGCCAGACGGGTCAGCCACCGCAAACCCAAATTGACTATGCGGTTGCGCCGGTCAGCTCGGCCACCAGTTCTTCCTTCCGCACCTCGAGTTGCTCACGCATGGCGACCAAGTCGAGGCCGCGCGCGGTGCGTGCCTTCGGGAAGATCTCGTTGCGTTCTTCCTTGACGTGATGGTCGATGTACTCGCCGAGTACCGTGACCTTCGCGTCGAACTTGTCGTCGACGTCGGCCGCCTCCCGGATCTGGGCAATGAGGTCCTTGGCGGTGGCATGCTCGACCTCGGCCTCCTCCAGAAGGTCGATTTCCTTGAGGGCCTCGCGCAGGGCGGGAYAGAAGATCTCTTCTTCGATGGTCGCGTGCACGGTAAGCTCGGTGCAGATCTCGTTGGCGAGGTCGCGCTTCTTCTGCGAAGCGCTGGTGGCATTCGACCTCGTGAGTTCCTCATAGGACTTGAAAAGCTTCTTGACGTTGCGGTGATCAGATTCAAGAAGGCTGCAGGCATCGGATTCCGGGCGTTTGGTGGCAGTTGGCATGGTGGGCTCCAGTAGGTTGAGTTGAAGGACTGGAGGATGGGATGCTGCGATACGCGCATGCGTAGGAGGGCAGCCCTTGAGCGTCTCAGATGAATGACGCGGCGGTTGCGCGGTCGCCTTCAAACGTGTGCTCGTAGCCCGCGAAGCGGGTATGCGCGGCGCGTCACAATCTGTCTTCCGATGACCAACCGGACGGGATAGGAATCCAATAATGGATGCTGCACAGCTGCCCGAACTCAGTTTGAAGCGACTCGAAACCGATGCGGGACRTTCAACTCCAAATGTTGAGCGCCTGGCACCATCCGTTCGCCGCGGTCAATCAGGAACTGTGGGACCTGTGAGAGCCCATTTCGGCGGAGGCGTGCCGTTGGTCGCCTAGCACGTCCATCCCTCACCCAGGGGCGTGTTCCCAATGCGAGAGGGGCGTCGTTGCGTCGCGAAGAAGCGCAGCATTTCCTCGCTGGCATCCGGACCCAGGGGATCGGCAAAGGACCCGGCAAGGCTTCCGCCCGACCACGCGTGCGCCGTATCGTGCAGAGTCCAGTGCTCGCCTCGCACGCCCGAATTTTCACGAATGTAGTTGCGGCGGGTGAACCGACGGCCATCAGGCCCGCTGTGCTCCCACGATTCGAAGGAGCAGTCGGCTCCCAACGTTGCTTCAATGATCTGAGTCCCATTGACGGGGTTCACAACAGGATCTCTGTCGCCGTGAAAAACGATCGTCGGCATCTCGCGCGGCACGCTGGCTTCGCGGGGGGCGCCCCGCAGCGCGGCCAAGCCAGATGAAAGGTCCGTCCCGGCGCGTGCCGCCAGACCCGAGTGAACGCCGACAGCGGCGTATACGTCCGGGAAAAGATCCCCCAGCAAGGCGGCCATTGCACCGCCGGCGGACAAGCCGGCGACATAGATGCGATCGGTATCAACACATTGCTCACGCGCGACTTGCAAGGTGAGTGCGGCGATACGCGCAGGATCGCCCTGGCCGCGCGTCTGGTGCCCGCGTTCGAACCAGTTCCAGCACTTGTGCGCGTTCGCGCTGGTGCTTTGTGCCGGATACAGGACGACGAATCCATGCCGCTCGGCCGCCGAGTTCATCGCGGTGCCCGCCGCGAAGTCGCCTGGATTCTGACCCGCACCGTGGAGCATCACGACCAGCGGCGCCGCACGGCCCGGCACAGTCGCCGGCACATACAGACTGTGATCCTCATGGATCGCCGTCATCGGCACCGAAGGAACTGTCGCGGGCCCCGGGGAAGCCGACGGGAAGAATGAGGCGCTCGCGTCCTCGGCCATCTGGAACCAGGAGAGAAATGGATTGAATATCGTGAGGCAACTTTGCATGCACGCACTTTGTGCGTCGCGCGAGGCATCGGCCCGTGAGCCGACAGCGCGCGCGGGAGTAGGCATAGATGCCGGTGGTGCCGATCGGCGAAAGGGAGTAGCCGAATAGGCCCGGCTCGTCAGGCGCGTGCCGCACGCAGGCGGGTCGAGAAGTCGCGCAGGCCTGCGATGCCGCTGGTCTCCGCCCGAAGGCACCACGCAGCCAGATCGGCAGCAATCTGCTCGCGCGACTGCGAAGTGTTGAGCCACAACTGGCGCAGTTCTTCGCGTGTCGTCACCATCTTGTTGAGCACCGGGTGGGCGGCACGGGCTTGCAACAAATGCGAGCGGGCTGCGGCAGGCATCTTGTCGTCATCGCGATGCAGCCAGCGCTTCGCAGCCTTGAGAACAGACAGGTCGGCGCCCTTGGCCTTGCGTTGCGCCGGTTCGCGCTTAGCAGTGCGGCGCATTTCGCGGGTAAATCGCTCGCGCGGTGATGCCACCGGCATTGCCCTACACGCGCTGAACGATGTCGATGACTCCGTCCGGTCGGGTGCACGCCTACGCTGACCTCGGTCCTCTTCTTCGAAGAGATTTCAATCGCCCGCTTGTGGGCAACCAAGGAGATAGCATGGCAACAGACGATGGCCAACTCGGCAATGGCGTACCGAATCGAGATCCGATCACGGGTGCGCCCGGGGCCCATCCCGTAGGCACTGGATTGGGCGCAACAGGCGGAGCGCTTGCGGGCGCTGCGGCGGGCTCCCTCGCTGGGCCCGTGGGAACGGTTGTTGGCTTGGTCGCGGGTGCCGTGGCGGGCGGACTGGGCGGCAAGGCAGCGGCCGAAAGCGTCAACCCGACAACCGATGAGACGTACTGGCGCGAGAACTTCAGCAAGGAGAAGTACTACGACGCAGGACGCCCCTATGACGACTATGGTCYGGCCTACGAGGCGGGTTGGTCGGCGCGCAGGGCACGGGACACCGATTTCGATACGGCGGAGCCGCTGCTCGCATCCGAATGGGAAACCCGCCGCGGTGCGTCGAGGCTCGAGTGGCCCGATGCGCGCCCGGCAGCGCAGGCGGCATGGGATCGCGCGGACGAAACCTACTACGCGACGCAGGCGAATGGAAGCGCCATCGTGAGCCACGAAGACCTGTCGAACGACGATGTGGTGGACGTGCTGAATGACTTGCTCGAAAACACGCGGGATGGCGAGTATGGTTTTCGCACCTGTGCGGAGCAGGTGGACACGCCCGATGCCAAGCAGCTCTTCGCGAGCCGTGCGGAGGGATGTCGTCAGGCCGGGGTGGAACTGACCCAGCTGATCAGGGCGTACGGAGGCGAGCCTGCCTCGGGCGGCACCGCCGCTGGCGCGATACATCGTGGATG
>NZ_JBFUIU010000347.1:0-9302 GCF_056401695.1 Variovorax sp. P4_D9 | reverse complement strand
TCAATGCCTCGGCCAAAGCTGAGCGCCGGGCGATGCCCGCCGGACCTGGATCGGCGAGCTCGTCGATCCCCGCGGCGAGCGGATCTGGTGCGCCTGCCTTGCGGAAGGCCTGCTGGAGTGGGGCATAGTCCAGTCGCGATTGATTGGCGCGCTTCACGATCTGCGCGCCGACCGGGGCGCGCTCGAGGGTGTATGAGTCCAGCAGTTGCTCGCCGGCGTGCCCCTTGACCACGAATGCCAACTTCCAGGCCAGGTTGAAGGCGTCCTGCATGCACGTGTTCGAGCCCAGGCCACTCGATGGCGGATGGCGGTGGACCGCATCGCCGCCGCAGAAGACACGACCGGACGAATAGACAGGCGCATGGGCCTGATTGACGTACCAGACGGACGTGCTGTCGATCTTGAACTCCAGGTCCGGATCGCCCACCAGTGCGCGTACCTTGCGCTTGACTTCCTCGGGCGAGAAATCGGGCTCGCCCTTGGACATGTCGAAACCCCATCCCGCGATCCACTGGTTCCACGGTTTGATGGCTCGCAACAGCCCCATACCGATTTCGCCGAAAGAGGCGTCGGAAGTCACCATCCAGTACAGGATGCTGGGTCGATGGGCCACATAGCGCGTGAGGTCGGCAGTGAAGAGCACATAGGCGGTGGCAGCGCGTGCCAACTGCCCTTCCACTTTCAGGCCCGCGTCGTCCATGACCTTCGATTTGGCACCGTCTGCGCCAACAAGGTAGCGCGCCCTGACCTGATACTCGCGGCCAGTGAGCAGGTCGCGCAGGTTCACTGTCACGCCCGACGCGTCCTGTTCGTGGCTCAGGTACTCGGTATTGAAGGAAAAGATCGCCCCGCGCTCGACGGCGTTCTTCACCAGCAGCGGCTCCATCTTGTCCTGCGGCAGATCCATCATCGGGCAGGGGCTGCCCTGCAGGTAGTCTCCGATGCGCTCGTCGCCGGTTCCCCAGGTGCGCAACCGGGCAATCTCCGGTCCGGCAAGACTGGTGGTGAAAAGGGTGTCGCCCATCCATTCCCAGGGTGTGGCATCGCGCCGCGCTTCCTGCTCAACGTCGAGGTCGCGCAGCACTTCCATGGCGCGCTGGTTGGTGATGTGCGCACGCGGTGTATTGGCAGTCCAGTTGTAGCGGTTGACCACGTGCACGCGCACGCCATACGTTGCCAGTGCAAGGGCGGTCGTCGCCCCCATCGGGCCGGAGCCCACCACCAGCACGTCAGTTTGAAACTCTTCCGATCGGGTCATGATTTGCTTCCTGCTCGATTACTTGATGGTTGCTTGGATAACCGCGCCATACGTCTCGATGTCGCGACGCACGCGCGCTGCCAGTTCGGCAGAGTCCGCCGGGTAGGGATCGCCCGAGATACCCAGCTTGTCCTTCATCGCCGGCTGCTTGAGTGCCGCGTTGAACTCGCGGCTCAACTTGTCCACGATGGCTTGCGGCGTCCCGGCAGGGGCCACAAAGAAGAGGTAGTTGGAGATCGCCAGTCCCGGGTATCCGCTTTCGGCCACGGTCGGAACGTCGGGCAGCAGCGAATGGCGCTGCGCGCCCAGCGTGGCGATCGGCACCAGCTTGCCAGCCTTGATGTACTGCTGCGCGTAGTGCACCGGCATGACCATCGTGTCGATCTGTCCTGCCAGCAGATCCGTGGCCGCCGGGGCCAGACCCTTGTAGGGCACATCCACGAAGTCAGCCTTCGTCAAGCCGCGCAGTTGATGCATGTGAATGAACCACGGGCTTCCCGTTCCCATGGTGCCGAAGTTCAGGCCCGAGTTCTTGTTGTCCTTGGACATTTGGACCAGGTCCTTGACGGTGCGCGCCGGTACCTTGGGGTTCACCACGAGCACCAACGGCACGCTGATCATTCCGGAGACGGGAACGAAGTCTTTGATCGCGTCGTATGGCACCTTGGCACCCAGAACGTCGGCTGCCTTGGGCAGCTTGGCCATCGCATGGTTGATGGCGTGCGAGTCCGAAACCACGCCGATGGTGTAGCCGTCCGCCGGTGCCCGCGCCACGGCTTCGGTGCCGATGATCGAGGACGCGCCGGGGCGGTTGTCGATGATGATCGTTTGCTTGAGATTGGCAGACGCCGCCTCCGCGACCGCACGCGCCGCCGAGTCGGCATTGCCGCCGGCCGGATACGGCACGATGATCTTGATGGGCTGCTTGCCAGGCCACTCCTGGGCCCAGGACGGGCTGGCGGCAAAGCCCAGTGCGGCAATGGTGCAGAGTGCACGTCGAGTGATGGTCATCTTGTCTCCTGAAGGGGGTGAGGGTCCGTTGGTCGCATTCGTTGCGAACGGTTGGCAGTGTCTGAGCGAGGCTCCAAGCCGTATAGTCCGTGCACACAGTGCACCGAAAAGAGGCCGCTCATGCCCGCGTCCACCAGCTTTGGCGACCCATCTCTCTATCGGGAAGTGCGCGGACTGAGCCGCGGGTTGGCGGTGCTGCGTGCCTTGAACGCGATGCCAGGCGGCATCGGCGGGGTGGTCGAGTTGGCTCGCATCACCGGGCTGCATCGCACCACGGTGAAGCGCCTGCTTGAGACGCTAAAAACCGAAGGGTTGGTGCATCACAAGGACGACGGGTTGTCCTATGCCTTGGGGTTTGAAGTCAGGCGGCTGTCCGAGGGATACGTCGGCGCCGACTGGATCGACCGGGTGGCTGCGCCGGCCATGCGCGCGCACTTGCGCGCGCTCTCTTGGCCGAGCGATCTGGCCACGCCAGACGGGGGCTTCATGATCGTGCGCGAATCCACTCACCGCGTGAGCATGCTGTCGCAGCACCGTGCAACGATCGGTATTCGCATCCCCATGCTGGTCTCTTCGCTCGGGCGGGCCTGGCTGACCTGGTGCGCAGACGAAGAGCGCGAGGCCACGCTATCGTTGCTGCAGGAACGCACCGACGCCATTGGAGAAATGGCGCGCGACGGCGCCTATGTGAAGCGGGTCCTACGCGAGACGCGCAGGCGTGGATATGCCATGAACAGAGGCGAATGGCTGACTGAGGCCAGCGTGACCGCCGTGGGCTTCCCCATACGAATTGGCGAGCACGCGATCGGCGCGATCAATCTGGTTCTGCAGAACAACGTCGTGTCCGATCGGGAGATCGCCACGCGCTATGTGCCCCTGTTGCGCACCTTGGCAGACGAAATCTCCGAAGGCGTCGCGAGCTCGCCTCGCGGCTGAACATGACGATTCATGGATTACGGGTAAACCCTTTGTTCTGACGTAGTCCCACGCCTAAGACCAGTGCCGCCGCAGGAACAAAACCTCAACGGCAGGTTGGCGTCAGAAACCGGCCGTAGCAAAACGGTGCGCGACCGACTGGTGATGGCCGGGACTTCCAGTTCGCCAAACTCGCCGATAGCGGTCGTTGGCCGATCGGGCGATCACGCCGAAGGTCAGCTACCAGGGACAGCCGCGAACTGGCGCTCGCGGCTGCAAGATCGTGAAACCTCGGTCCTTCAACACCTTCAGGACCCTGCCGAGCGCCTGCACGATGACGGGCGCATGCCGACGTAGTGCAGCTCGCACACGATTGCCCCGAAACCCGGATCGTGCTGAATCACGTCGGAGGGCCCTTGGGAATCGGCCCCTTCGAAAGTCGCCGTCGGGAAGTGTTCGAAGTCTGGCATGCGTCCATCGCCGAATTGAGGCGATGCAGCAATGTCGCCGTCAAGTTGGGCGGCCTTGGCATGCCCCGCACCGGCTTTCCTTTCGCCTCGGCCGAGACGCCAGTTCCGTCGGAAGAGCTCGCATGCGCGTGGCGGCCGTATGTCGAGGCGTGCATCGAGTCCTTTAGCCCGGCGCGTTGCATGTTCGAAAGCAACTTCCCGGTAGACAAGGGCATGTGCAGCTACCCGACGCTGTGGAACGCCTTCAAACGTCTGGCGTCCGGCTACTCGCCGGGCGAGCGCGATGCGCTTTTCTATGGAACGGCGACACGCGTCTATGGGCTCAACCCAAAAGAGACCGACCGGTGAATCTCGAACAGAAATGTTGATTGGGTTTCACCGCCACTGGGGACATGGTGCTGTGGAACCGCGCTGCTGCGGTCGTGCTGACCGACTACGGCAAGCTGCGTTACTGCTCGGAGATCGCAAACATCCTATGGCGACTGGTCCTGGTCGTCCGTAGCCACCCGTGATCCGTCCGCTGTCGCCGAACTCGGATTTCCGCGAAGATGTCGGCGAAAGCCAAGTTCCGAAGGGAGACCGGCCGTTCGCGAAGAAAAATCCCAAAGTCAGCTTTCCTCGGCCGCCGACATTCGATGGGCGAAAGCGAACGGCTGCAACCAGTCTGACCCCGACCGCTCCGGCGATGCGCTCAAGCACGGCAACGTCGCCGGCACCAGCACCCATGGCGCGGTCGTGATCCTCAGCGGCGAGGACCACGATGCGAAAAGCTCCAGCGTGCCGTACCAGCAGGAATTCGCCTTCGAGCACCACGGTGGTGCTGTACCCGGCCACGGTGTCGGAGTTCATCGAGTTCGGGCTGCATGCGGCCGAGCTCTCGCGCTGGGTCGCACTGAAGCTGGTCGGCCCCTGTGCGACAGCGGCGAGGTGCACTTCCGGCCGGATCAGTTCGAGTTCCTACGGCCGGCGTTGAACGTCGAAGGCCGGCCCTTCCAGAAGTTCTTTCCGGTCAGCAACGTCGCGACCGAACGCCAGCTCTACGTGGAGCGGCACGCACCTTTGAGAGAATCGAAACACTTGTCCTGGGTCAAGGCGGCAGACGGACCAAGGATGAGCACCTGCCACATGGTGGGTGCTTGATCGGCCCAGCGTTTCCACGTCGAAAGTCAGCTTCCCAGCTCAGTTACGAACTCAGCGTCTCAGCCACGAACGGACATTGACCTGTTTACTCTCAGAGACGGGTGTAGCTTCGCAAGCCGACATTCACTTTCAGCCTGTTCTTCGGATCGGCAGTTGAGATGCACTGGCCGTACGCCTTCCAGAGCGGTCCAATTTCCGCAGCGCTCATTGCCGAATAGACGGTCGGCGGAGAGAATGAGCTGTCGCCTCATACCGCCCTTGCACTACGCGGCCCATCCGAGGACCGGCCCAAGCAACCACAGGGCGATGCTGATCGTCACAAACGACATGACGGTCGCCAGCAAAAGGGCTGCCGCACACATTTCCTCGAAGCCATACTTCTGAGCCAGGATCGGGTAGATGCTGAGCATCGGCGTGGCAGCGAATACCACGGCCGCGGCCCGCAGCGTCGCATCGGTCGGCGGCACGAGCCACATCATCAATCCCGCGGCCAAGGGGTGCAGCGTGAGCTTGCCGAGGGCGATGGTGGTCACGTCGCGCCGCATGCCCTTGGTCTTCAACCCGACTAACGTTCCTCCGATCACGAAAAGGGACACTGCCGCCGAGGACATGGCGAGCATGTTGATCGTGCGCGCCAGCACGCCGGTGATCGGGATTCCGATCATGGAGACGGCCAGGCCGCCCACGATCGCCAGGATGACCGGGTTGCTGGAGAGTTGGATGAGCGACTGCATGAGAATGCGATGCCACCTGCCTGCGCCTGCGTGGCCGCTGTCCGCCATCACCAGCGTGAGCGGCATCATCAACAGGTTCTCGACCAGCATGCACATGGCCAGACCGACCGCAGCCGAGGACGGACCAGCGACCAGTATCGCGATCGGATAGCCGATGAATCCGCTGTTCGAGCTCGAGCAACCGAGCCCGCACAGTGCACTCAACGTGAAACTCTTGCCCCGCCAGCGCCACGCCCAGCCAAAGGCCGCCATCATCACGACGAGCGAACCCACGGCATAGCCCAGCACATAGCGGGCATTCATGACCTCGCCGACCGAGCGTTGTGAGAGCGCCGTGAAAACAAGTGCTGGAAGCGCAAACTTGACCACGTAAGTGCCGAGCACCCGCATGTCCAGCTTGCTGAAAATGCCGGCGCGCCCGGCGAGGAAGCCGAGCGCAATGACGAGGTAGATGGGGCCCGTGATGGCGAGTGTTTGCAGCATCGAGTCAGCACGCCTGTCCACCCTGACGGGTTCCAGCGCAAAGGTCCTTTAAAGCATCGAACGTGCCACCGCCCTTCGTTTGCGAGTCTTGGCTACGAGTTCTTTGCAGCTAATTCGTAGTGCGTCGTCACGGCGGAGTCATCTTGCGCGCCCAGTCCCCGTGCTGCAGTGCCGAGGAAGGCCAGGTAGGCAGCATGCGCCAGCGCCGCGGGAAAGCGCGACTCGCGCGTTGCGTCGAGCACCAGCGACATGTCCTTCACGAAGATGTCGACCGCCGACGTGACGTTGTCGAACTGGCCCGCAATCATTCTCGGACCTCGATCCGCCAGCATCCACGAGCCCGCTGCACCACTGCACAAGATCTCCAAGGTCAGATCGAGCGGCAGGCCCTGGCGCTTTGCGAGCGCCAGCGCTTCTCCCGCCGCGGCCAGATGCACGCCGCACAGCAGTTGGTTCAACACCTTCATCTGCGCGCCGCAGCCTGCCACGCCGAGGTAATGAACGTGCGCGCCGAACGTCTCGAGCACCGGGCGTGCGAGCTCGAAGGCCTCCGGACTGCCGGAACCCATGATGGTCAACGTCCCCCGCTCGGCACCGACAGCGCCGCCCGTGACAGGCGCATCGATCAGCGAGATCGAGTGCCGGGCGAGCCGGCCGTCGAGTGCTCGAACGTAGCCCGGGTCCATGGTGCTGCAGGCGATGAACACCGCGCCGGCCGGCAGCTTGCCGACTAGTCCGGCGTCCCCGAAGAGCACCGCCTCGGTTTGCTGGGAATTGACGACGAAACACACGACGACATCGACCTGGGCCGCCATCTCTGCCAGCGAGCTGGCGGGCGCGCCGCCTTGCGCTTGCAGCCAGTCGAGCGCGTCCGGGCGCACGTCGCAGCCCACCACGCCATAGCCCTTTGCCAGCAGGTTGCCGACGGCGCCGCGGCCCATCGCCCCAAGCCCGATGAAACCCACTTTTGTCTTCGTATTCATGTCCAGATCCTTCAGGTCGCCGAGGTTTCGCCGCGCGTTCAGACTCAGATCCAGCCCTTAATCTGCTGGCTCATCGCCTGCGTGGAGATGCCGTAGCGGTCGTGCAGTGTCGGCAGCGCACCCGCGTCGAGGAAAGCATCCGGCAAGCCGATCTGGCGGAACGTCGTCGTGACGCCCGAACGCATCAGGAGGCCAGAAACCGCTTCACCCAGGCCGCCGATCACCGAGTGGTTCTCCGCCACGACCACGAGGCGCCCCAGGCGCCGGACTTCGAAAAGGATCGTCACCTCGTCGAGCGGCTTGATCGTCGGGACGTGCAGCACCGCGACGTCGACGCCGTCCGCCTGCAGTTGCTGAGCGACCTCGAGGGAGCGCATGGTCATGAAGCCGCTCGAGATCACCAGCACGCTCTTGCCATCGCGAATCAGTTTGGCCTTGCCCAGCTCGAACTTGTAGTCGTACTCGTCCAGCACGAGCGGCACGTTGCCGCGCGGCAGTCGCATATAGACAGGGCCTTGGTGGTCGGCCATCTGAGGCACCGCCTGCTCGACGTCTTGCGCGTCGCACGGATCGATGATGGTCATGCCCGGGATGCTGCGCATCAACGCCAGGTCCTCGGTCGCCTGGTGGCTCGGCCCATAGCCGGTGGTCAGCCCCGGCAGCGCACAGCAGATCTTGACGTTGAGGTTCTCTTCGGCTATCACCTGGTGCACGAAATCGTAGGCCCGCCGGGTGCCGAACACGGCATAGGTCGTCGCGAAGGGGATGAATCCCTCCTTCGCCATGCCACCAGCGGCTGCCATCAGTAACTGCTCGGCCATGCCCATCTGGAAGAATCGCTCGGGATACTCCTTCGCGAACAGGTGCAGGTCGGTGTACTTGGCGAGGTCGGCTGTCATGCCGACGATCTCCGGGCGGTTGCGGCCCAGCTCGACCATGGCCTTGCCAAACGGCGCCGCGGTGACACGCTGGCCTTCGCTGGCGATAGAGGCGATCATCGCGGAGGTGGTGAGCCTCGGCTTCTTTTCGGTGGCGGTGTTCATCATGCGGCTCCTTCGGTTTGCGTGCTGTCGATATGGGCGATGGCTTGCTGCCATTCGGGAGGATCGACACGGATAAAGTGGTTCTTGTCGCGGGTTTCGAGAAAGGGAACGCCCTTGCCCATCAACGTGTCGAAGAGGATGACGCGCGGCTTGTCCTCTTTCAGCGCCCGCGCCGCATCGAAGGCCGCGATGACGGCCAGCAGGTCGTTGCCGTCGACACGCTGCACGTGCCAACCGAATGCAGCCCACTTGTCCGCGAGAGGCTCGAAGCCCATGATCTTTCCAGACGGGCCGTCGGCCTGCTGGTTGTTGATATCGACCAGACAGATCAGGTTCGACAGGCGGTGATGGGCGGCACCCATCGCAGCCTCCCAGGTCGACCCCTCGTCCAGCTCGCCGTCGGACATCGAGTTGTAGACGAACGCGTGGCTGTTCTTCAGCCGCAGCCCAAGCGCCATGCCGACCGCGATCGAAAGCCCTTGTCCGAGCGATCCACCGGACATCTCCATGCCCGGCGTATAGGTGACCATTCCTGACATCGGCAGGCGGCTGTCGTCGCTGCCGTAGGTCTCGAGCTCTTCCTCAGGAATGATCTTGGCTTCGATCAGCGCCGCGTAAAAGGCGATTGCGTAGTGACCGTGGGAAAGCAGGAAGCGGTCGCGGCCCTCCCACTTGGGATCCTCGGGCTCGTAGGCCATCGCGTGTTTGTAGGCCACCGCGAGGACGTCGGCCCATCCAAGCGCCTGGCCGATGTAGCCCTGCCCTTGGACTTCGCCCATGCGCAGTGCGTAGCGGCGAATGCGGTAGGCGCTTTGTTGAAGCGTCGATAGATCAGACATAAGAATCTCCTGCAAGAATGAGTAGCAAAGGTGTGGGCGCGCGCGATCGGGGGAGGCAAGACGGCAATTCCGCGCGGCGCGTCGTGGACGGAATTGCCTGTGAGCGGTGGTCGATCGGGCAGTCAGTACTTATGGGCACGCATGTCAGAGGAACCCGATCGAGATCCAGGGAATCGCGGCCACGGCAACCGTTCCGATGAACAACGCGACCATGTAGCCGACGATCGGCTTCATGCCCTCGTTCGGATGGATCCGGCTGATGGCGCAGGCCGCGTAGTACCCGACCCCGAATGGCGGCGCAAAGAGGCCGATGCCCATCGCGAGGGTCACGACCATCGCGTAGTGCACTTCGTGGATGCCGACCTGGCGAGCAATGGGAAACAGCAGGGGTCCCAGCAGCACGATGGCAGGGATGCCTTCGAGTAC
>NZ_JBFUIU010000346.1:0-9330 GCF_056401695.1 Variovorax sp. P4_D9 | reverse complement strand
CCCAGGTGCCGATGGCGAAGTAGCCACCCTGCAGGCGGAACGCGATCCACGACACGGGTATCGACGCCACGCCAGCGATGAGCGCTCCCAGAGCCACTGCGACGAACGGATTGACGCCCCAGAAGTTGCCCAGCGCCAGCATCACGTAGCCGCCCAGGCCGAAGAACGCCTGCTGTCCGATGGACACCATGCCGCCATAGCCGGCCATCAGGTTCCACATCATCGCGAAGATGAAGTAGCAGGAAATCTCGACGAACTCCCGCATCCAGCTCGACTCGCCCCACCAGGGGAGGCTGGCGGCGAGCACTACCGCGGCCAGCCCGAGACCCAGCAGCGGGCCGCTGGTGCGGGTGCCGCGCACCACCTGGTAGGTGGGGTTCAATGATCCAGTTTGCATTTCGAGTCCTTTCAGCCGCGAGTCTTTGGCAGCAGGCCCTGCGGGCGCACCATCAGGATTGCCAGGAACATCAGGTGGCCGGCCCAGATGCCCCAGCCCGGATCCAGTCGGAACCCCACCTGCTGGGTGATGCCGAGCAGCAGCGCACCAACGAGCGTGCCCCAGAAGCTGCCCATGCCGCCGATGATCACGGCCTCGAACGCGAACAGCAGCAGCATCGGTCCGTCCGTTGGCGACACGGTGGTTCGCATGGCCTGCAGCGCGCCGGCCAGCCCGACCAGCACGAAGGCGAGCGCCGTGGCCAATGCGTAGACCTTGCGGGCGTTGAGACCCATAAGTTCTGCGATTTCGCGGTCATCCGAGACAGCCCGGAACGAGCGTCCCAGGGCGGTGTGGCTGAACAGCCATTGAAGACCGGCCGTCACCAGCAGCGCCAGCGCCAGGATCAGCAGTGGCAGCACCCCCACCGACAGGTCGCTCGTGATGGCCCAGCTCTGCRTGTTGAAGCCCGCAGTGTCGATCGAGCGCGGATCCGCGGAGTACGACTCGAGCAGCAGATTCTGGATGACGATGGACAGCCCGAACGTCACCACGAGCGACGGCAAGGGGTCCTTGCCCAACGTGCCATTGAGCACGAGCCGTTGCAGCACGAAGCCCAGGCACCATGCCAACGGCAATGTCGCCAGGAGCGCGATCCAGGGCGACAGACCCAATGCGACGAGCGTCACGGTCGAGAACGCGCCCAGAATGATGAAGTCTCCGTGAGCGGTATTGGTGAGCCGCATGACGCCGAAGATCAGCGACTGCCCCTGGGCGAACAGGGCGTAGAGGCCACCGAGCAACAGGCCTTGAAGGATCGTTTCCATAGGTCAGACTCCGAAGTAGGCTTGGCTGATCTGCGCGCGCGTCAGATTGGATGAAGGACCCTCCAGGGAGACCTGACCTTCCTGGAAGCAGTACAGCCGCTGCGAGACGCGGCGCGCCACGCTGACGTCCTGTTCCACGACGACAACCGCCATGCCTTCGCCGGTGATTGCGGGCATGGCCTGGTAGATCTCGCGGATCACGATCGGCGCCAGGCCCAGCGACAACTCGTCGCAAAGCAGGACCTCGGGATTGCTCATCAGCGCGCGGCCGATCGCCACCATCTGCTGCTGTCCGCCGGACAGTGAAGTGCCGGGCTGTCGGCGCTTTTCCTGCAAGATCGGAAACAGCTCGTAGAGGCGCCGCAGGTTCCAAGGGCCCTTGCGCCCCGCGTTGGCTCCCATCAGCAGGTTTTCCTCGACCGACAGCGAGGGGAACAACCGGCGCCCTTCCGGCACCATGGCCATGCCCTGACGCACGATCGTCGATGGTGCGGCGCCGCCGATGGGCTGGCCTTTCCAGACGACGGATTCAGCCACAGCTCGGACGAGGCCGGTCAGGCACTTCAGGAAGGTGGACTTGCCAGCGCCATTGGCGCCGATGATCGACACCAGCTCGCCGGCGCCGAGTTGGAAGTCGATGCCAAACAGGGCCTGGGCATCGCCATAGAAAGCCTGCAGGCCCTGGGTCTGTAGCAGTGGAGCGCTCACGTCAGACCTCCATGCCCATGTAGACGCGCTGAACCTCGGGGTCTCTCATCACGTCGTTCGGCAGTCCCTCGGCCAGACGCTGGCCGAAGTTGATGACATAGAGACGATCGGCCAACGACAGCAGCGCATGCACCACGTGCTCGATCCAGATCATCGTGACCCCACTGGCCTTGATCCGCTTGAGCTCCTCGACCAGCTCTTGCGCTTCGTGTTCGGTCAGTCCGCCGGCGATCTCGTCGAGCAGCAGTAGATCCGGCCGCGTGGCGAGGGCCCGCGCGAGTTCCAGCCGCTTGCGGTTGAGCAGCGTCAGCGATCCCGCCGGCTTGTTCGCATGCACCATCAGCCCGGTCTGCTCGAGCACCTCGACGGCGGTGTCCCAGGCCTGGTGTTCGGGCTGGCCCCCGCCGAAGCTCGCGGCGGTGACCAGGTTCTCGAACACGCTCATGTTGCCGAAGGGCTGGGGCACTTGGTAGCTGCGGCCGATGCCTCGGCAACAGCGCAGATGCGGCGGCAGCGCAGTGATGTCCTCGCCGTCGTACAGCACCCGGCCGGCATCGGCCCGGACGTCCCCCGAGATCAGATTGAACAAGGTGGTTTTGCCGGCCCCGTTGGGCCCGAGAATTCCGAGGGTCTGGCCTTTTTCGACCGCAAGCGTGATTCCGTCGGTGACCTTGACGGCCCCATAGGATTTGCTGACCGAGTGCAGTTCAAGCAGCGGCATGGTTCGCATCGCCTCGCTTAGATGACCTTGAGCGTGCCGCCCGAAGGGACCGCCTTGGCGGATTCGTTGTTGACGATGGTCAGCTCGTACTTGAACTTCTTGCCCTTGTTCCACTGGCCGAGCACGAGCGGGGTCTTGCTGACATTCTTGAACGGGCCCTTGCCGCCCCAGGCCAGGTCACCCACGACGGTCCTGATTCGGGTGGCGGCCACCGCTTCGCGCACATCTTTGGCATTCAGCGACTTGCTGCGCTTCAGCGAGTCGGACGCCACCTCGAACAGGGCGTGTGCAAACCCCAGCGGCTGGGTCCACTGCTTCTTGGTGCTCGCCTCGTAGGCATGGGCCAGGGCTGCGGAGCTCTCGCCAGTCAGGCTGGAGCTGAATGGGTGGGAGGGGCTCCACCACATCTCCGTCGTCAATCCTTCGCCGAGCTCGCCGAGCGCCTCGATGGCCAGCGGATGCATCAGCGCCTTGCCGAAAGACACCACCTTGGGCTTGAAGCCCTGCTGCCGCGCCTGCGTGAGGAAGGTCTTGGCATCCGGCGGAATGATCACGCCGGTGACGATTTCGACGCCGTCGCGCTTGAACGCCGCGATCTGGGCGCTGAAATCCTGCGTGCCGCTCTGGAAGCGCCCCGGATCGGTCAAGCCGAAGCCCATCTGCGCGAGCGGCTTCGGGAATCCAAGATCCTTGTCGCCCCAGGCATTGCCGTCCCCATCGTTCGGGAACAGTGCGCCTACCTTCTTGTTCGTGTCGACGCTCTTCCAGGCGTTGGTGAAGGTCGCGATGACATCCTCCAGGCCCCAGAAGAAGTGATAGGTCCACTCGAACCCGGTCGAGGGGTTGCCCTTGCGGCCGAAGAACCACGGTTGCCAAGGGACCACCGAGCTGATGCACGGCACCTCGTTGAGCTCGGCCGCGTCACTCACGGGATTGGCCGTCTCGGGCGTGCCTGCGGTCAGCAGGAGCGCCACCTTGTCCTTTAGGATCAGGTCGTTGGCGACTTCGCCCGCACGGTTCGGGTTGGATTGGCTGTCCTTCAGGATGATCTGGACGTCGTGTTTCCGGCCCCCGATCACGATGCCGTCCTTGAATGCGACCTTCATTTGTTCGATGACCCACTTGTCAGTCTCACCGAACGAAGCCAGAGCCCCGGTCTGTGGAGACACATAGCCGATCTTGACGGTGTCGGCTGCATGAGCCCAGGGTGTCGTGGCCGAGGCGGCCGCGACGGCCAAGCCCTGCGTGAATTGCCGGCGATTCAGATTCATATGCTCCTCCAAGGTGGAAATGGGTGACCGGACGCTCAGGCGATGACCACGCCTCGCGCCTCGCGGCGCACCGGGTCGGCCGCGCGGGTGGTTGTCAGGTGCAAGCGGGACATCACTTCATCGAAGCGTTGCCGCAGCACGTCGGGTGTGTTGGCGGTGGCCGCGACGTAGAAGTCGGGCCGCAGCAGCACGTACCGCGCATCGATCTCGTGCAACCACTTCGCATACGTCCCATCGATGTCGACGGCATCGCAATGCATGCCGGGCTGGCCCACCTTGACCGCGAGGCCTTCCAGCGACGCCAGCTGCTGCCGTTGGAAGGCGGTCAGTGCATCGGTCGGGTCTGCGTCCAGACCGATCAGGACCCAGCCCTGCCCGACGGCCTGGTCGAAGCGGTCGCGCCTTCCGTTGGCCTCCACCACGCCCTGCACGGACAGTTCTCCGGCGTGGGCGGCCTCTGCGCACCAGGCGCCCTGACCGAGTCGACAGACGTCGGTAGGAACGGGTGCGTTGTTGCGCAAAGCCAGGTCGGCCTTCATTCGCGCGTCGCGCTCGGCCGCTTCCTTCTCGTCGGAGATGCAGATGATCCGCCCCAGTTTCTGGCTGAAGTCGATGTAGTGCTTRRCATGCTCCAAACGCTCAGTCGTGTAGCTGTCCAGCACCTCGGGGCCCACCTTGCCTTCCAGCATGGCGTTCAGCCGCCAGCCGAGGGCGACGGCGTCACGGACGCCGGCGCACATTCCTTCGCCTGCGAAGGGCGGCATCAGATGGGCAGCGTCGCCGGCCAGGGCGCAGCGCCCCTTGTTCCAGACCTTGGCCCAACGCGCCTGGAAGCGGTACACCGCACTGCGCTCCAGAACCGCGTTCTCCGGAGTCATCCCCCACGGCTCGAGCAACTCCCAGGCGCGCTCAGGTTTCTGCATTTCCTCGGCCGATTCGCCAGGGAGCACCATGTACTCCCAGCGGCGGCGGCCCGGGCCTCCCGGCACGATGGTGGTGGGGCGCTTGGGATCGCAGAGCTGCCATTGCGCCGGCTTCGTCTCGTAGTCGCCGTTCGGAATCATGTCGAGGATCAGCCAGTCGAAGAAGTAGCCCTTGTCCTCGTTCTCGATGCCCAGGCTCTCGCGAACGAAGCTGTTGGCGCCATCTGCGCCCACGACGTATTTCGCGCGCAGCGTCCGGCTCGGACCGTCGACATCGACTTCTTCGGGACTGCGCTGCAGGGTGAGGGTGACGCCATCGTCGTCCTGCGCCAGCGCCATGCCTTGCCAGCCACGCAGTTGCTGGACGTCGGGCAAGGTGTCGGCGATGCCGGTCAGACGCGCTTCAAGTTCCGGCTGGTTGAACCAATAGCGCACCCGCCAGCCCGAGGCCGACGTGCTCTGCCAGTCCACGATCTGGAGGTTCTCGCCCTCGGTGTCCTTCCAGTAGTACAGCTCGTCGTGGTAGTCGATCGCCGGATCGTTTTCGGAGTCGATCCCGAGGGTGGCCAGGATGCGGGCGATTTCGTGGTCATAGGTGACCGCCCGTGGCCGACAGTAGGCCTGGCTCCAGCGTTCGATCAGCGCAACGCGCTTGCCCTGCTTGCCGAGCAGGATGGCCAGTAGCGTGCCGACGGGTCCGCCGCCGACGATAGCCACGTCCGCGTCGAAGCCGAGCGGCGCTTGGGTAGAGATGCTGTTCATGTGGGAATCCCTTTCGAAGTTGATCCGGCGCGCCTGCGCGCCATCGCTCGTCGGAGAAGTGCTGCGCATCGCTCCAACCTGTTGCTGCGGTGGCTTCACGGAACCATTCAAGCCACGGAAATGAATGTACGTCGAATATGAATGACGTTCATATATGGTTTACCCTCGAATTTGATGTTGATCACCATGGCTTTGAATGGCCACGAGCCACGACGATTTTTTGCAGGGGGACGCCCCCCAAAGGCCCGTCCTAGCGGCCTTGCTCAAGGGAAGTCAGCCACGAGCAACCGAGGACATTCAAACTAGAATGTCATTCATGAATGAGGAAAAATTCACTGAGAAGCAAGATTCCGCCGAGCCGAAGGGCCGGGGCCGCGTAGCACGACGGCGCGAAAAGAACCGGGAAGCGCTGCTTCGCGCGGCTGGCGTTGTCATGAGCGAACGGGGCGTGGACGGCGCCACCATGCTCGAGATTGCCGAACGCGCGGATGTGGGGGCCGGAACGGTCTACAACTACTTCAAGTCGAAGGAGGAGCTCGCCATCGCCGTCCTCGAGGAAATGATGCACAGCCTAGCCCTGCGCATCGAGCAGACCACCAAGGGATTCACAGATCCGGCACAGGTCTACGCATACGGCGTACGTACCGTCCTCGAGACTGCGACGGCCGATGTTCGCTGGAAGCAATTGCTCAGTCGCTCAGAAGTCATTGCCGACGCGCTCTTCCGGCGTATGGGCCCCTTCGCGATACGGGACCTGCGGCGAGCGTCAGACGCCGGCAGGTTTCAGATTTCCAACCCGGAATTGATTTGGCGAATGACGACCCATGCGATCGTCGGAATCAGCCTCGCCATCACCACCGGCGACGTTTCGCAGACCGCGACGGACGAGATCGTCGTCCGCCTGCTGTGCATGACGGGAATTGGTGCCGACGCAGCCCTCGAGTTGGCGAAGCGGCCTCGGCCCGCATTGGGCGGGAATATCAAGTGAGTGGCAAATCAGTTGAAGTTCAATGCCGGGAAGCGGCCATTCGCGAACTTCGGCTCCTGGCCGAAAACTGCGCTACCGCGCGCGATCCCTGAGAGCGCGCCTCAGGATCTTTCCGGCCGCCGATTTTGGTATTGCATCGATGAACTCCACGCTGCGGATTCTGGCGTAGGGCGCTACCTGCGCCGCCACATAAGCCATCAGTTCCTCATCGCCGATCTCGCATCGCTTCACGACGAACGCCTTTGGGACCTCGCCAGTCTCTTCGTTGGGAATACCGATGACGGCGGCATCGGCGACGGCGGGATGGCTCAGTATCAAGGCCTCCAGTTCGGCCGGAGCAACCTGGTAGGCGTTGACCTTGATCAGTTCCTTCAGCCGGTCGACGATGAAGATGTGACCTTCCTCATCGATCAGCGCCACGTCCCCGGTGAGCAACCAGCCGTCGGGGTCGATCATCGCGTCCGTCTCCGGCGCGTTGCCGAGGTAACCGCGCATGACGTTCGGCCCGCGCACGACTAGTTCGCCGCGCTCGTTGGGTCCGAGATCGGCGCGGGTCGTGACGTCGACGATGCGCGCCTGGACATTCGGCAGCAGGCGTCCGACGGAGCCGGACTTGACCGGATCCCCTGTGCGCTTGCGACTCGCGACGCCCACAGTGGTTTCCGTCATTCCGTAACCCTGTTGCACCGGCACTCGCAGGCGCGCACTGGCCGCCTGCTGCAGCTCGTTGCCCAGGGGCGCGGCTCCAGAGTTCACCAAGGTCACCGACGACAGGTCGTAGTTCGCCACCATAGGATGCTTGGCCAGGGCCAGAACGATCGGCGGCACGACGTGGAGCATTGTCACGCGATGGCGTTCGATGAGCTGCAGGAACTGCTCCAGGTCAAAGCGCGGCATCGTCACGCAGCGCACACCGCGTCGCAACGTGCCGTTCAGGAACGCCACCAGACCGTAGGAGTGAAAGAAAGGCACCACCGCCAGGGTGCAAAGGCCTGCGACCTCGGCGTCGGAGGCCATGGTTTCCAGCTGCGACAGCATGGCCACAAGGTTGCGGTGCGTCAGCATCACGCCCTTCGCCCGGCCGGTGGTGCCGCTCGAGTACGGCAGTGCAACCAGGTCCCGGGCGGGATCGATGTCCACGGCCACAGGCACGGCGTCGGCGGCAAGGAGGGCCGCGAAGGGTGTGCCGCCTTTGGCTTCCCCCAGCACGAAGACTTCCTGCACGCGCGAAGACGCCGCGGCCTTCAGGGCTGTCTCGAGCAGCGCAGGCTCGGTCAGCACAAAGCGCGCCTGGCTGTCATCGAGTTGACTCGCGAGGCCCTCGGCCGTGCACAGCGGGCTTGCCATCGTCACGACCCCGCCGGCCATCGCCGCGCCGTGGAAGGCCAACGGATACTCCGGCACATTGGTGCAATGGATCGCGAACACGTCGCCCTTTCGCAGGCCCCGGCGCATCAGCGCACTGGCGACGCGTCGCGCGCCCTCGTGGACCTGGCCATGGGTCAGCGTCCGGCCACTGGGCCCGTCGATGAAGGCGATGTCCCCGGTTCGTCGGGGCAAATTCGCGAAGACGAAGTCACTCAGGGACTGATCGGGGATCGCGATGTCGGGCCAAGGACTGCGGAAGATCATTGCGGCTCCTCGGCGCGGCGCGCCAGAGGAGGCACTCTACACCGCGCAACGAGTTCAGCAGGGGCAACCGGATCAGTCGAACTACTCGTTCGGTGCACGCTACCCGATGACCGGTATTGGCGGGCCGGACCCTGCCGCATCCTCGACGCGCCATTTCGCAGTCGATGTGGTCCATGGTTCAGACCGTGGCGCATTTGTCGGAAGATGCAGGTCACGCGGTCTGAGCCCGCCCGCAATGTGCCGGACTGGATTGGTCGTCAACATCCAATAAGTCGAACGGCCACGCCAGCGGCTGTGGTGCACTCGTCGCTGCAGGGGAAAAGCGCGCTGCGCAGGCGTACAGTCGCGCATCAGCACGTCGTTTCGGTGCGCACACGGCTACTGATGGCGGCGTTATCCCGCCTATCGCGGTATGCACCAACCCTTTCACCGGAGGAAGTGCCCATGAGCGAAAGATCCGCAATCGACGAAGCACGCTTTGCGCAAGCCGTGSARCTCGTTGCAGCRGCCGTGTCGGCCAATTCGCTGAGCAGCGATCGGAGCTTTGATGCGTCCACTCACCAAGATGTCCTTCGAGTGGCGCTGATTCGCGYGTACRTGACGCTTGGGGATGCKCGGGACGAGATTGAGGGTCATGTCCGCAGTCCGGATTGACCTGGTCCRGCCTACGCCTGGGATGGCACCAAAAGGGGTACGGGRGAATTGGCCGCTTYGGGCTGTTCAGATGCCCCCTCGGRTCTGTGTMGCTCATCGCGGAATCGGTTAGCTTGCCTCGCGGTCAATAGTGCTACACAGCGTCTCGTCAAGGACGGGCATCTTCCCCTCAATCAGCCGCGTTCGCGCCGCTTGCACTGCTGCTTTGTGCACCAGCTCCGGCAAGGTGCGTCCGTTCAGATAGTGGGCGACCAAGGCTTCGGCGGCTACAAGAAAGAGGGCCATGGCGTGTCTCCCCAGGCCCCTCGGGGGGCATATAGACCTCAGCGGAGAGCGCCTCGCTGGTCCAGAGTGCCAGATCCCCCGATGTTCCCCCGATGTGGCCGGTGTCCGTGATCACTCGGCGTC
>NZ_JBFUIU010000345.1:0-9331 GCF_056401695.1 Variovorax sp. P4_D9 | reverse complement strand
GCCGAACATGCGGAGGGTTGACCGGGGGCGGGCGGCATGCCCGAACAACCAACCAGGACGATCAGGGCGCACAGAAGTGCAGCGTTCGCAATCTTGGGCATTTCGTTTTCCAAGGGTGGGGAGCAAGCGTTGATCTCGTCGATGACGACGCCATCTTCGTAGAACTTGGCGATGGCCTTGTCCAGCCGCTTGAGCAGCGCGTTCAGAGTCTCACCTTTTCACCTCACGAGCATGGCCAGGTGGCGTCGCACTCAATCGATCCGATCGCACCGACCGTGATCTCGCCAGCATCGTTGATTAGTTCCTCGATGTTTTTGCGGACGCGCCAGCGGTGCGGCAGCAACTCCTCGATCCGGCCTGGTCGTGCCCATGGGGCTTGGCCGACTGAACCAGGCTCATCACCACGGCCGCGCGTTGCCCCCGGTAGGCGGTGGGTGCCCGACACGAAGTGCGGGCAACCTGGGGGCGAGCTACTTCTTCCTGAAGGTGTCGTGGCATGTCTTGCAGGTCTCGCCCAACGGGCCCATGGCGGCTTTCAGTGCGCCGAGGTTGCCGGCTTTCGCGGCGACCAGGAGCTTCTCCGTGTCGGACATCAACCTCTCGTTCAGCTCCTTGAATTTCGCCTGCTCCCGCCAGATCTCCGGCTTGGCCTTGCCGCCTTCCGTGCCGGGCCCGAATCCGGCCCAGGGAAGCTTCGATATTTCGGCCACAACTTCCGCGTTGGCCACTGCGGCCGTCGCGTCGTAGGGCACCCTGCCGCTGGCCATGGCACCCAGGCGGGCGACGTGCTGGCTCTGGATGAACATCGCGCTCTGACGGTACTTGATGGCATCTTCAGGTTTGGCGAACTGCGCGCCGGCCGACATGGAAAAGCCGCCGCAAGCAGCAGCCAGGATGAGGGGGACAAGAGTTTTCATTCGTTAATCCTTCTTGTTCGCGCACTGCGAGTACAGCGGCCGCCAGTTTAGATTTGCTGCGCTTCGAGACTGGAGACAGCCCGCGGCGCGGTTGATTCCGCGCTAAAGGCGGAACGTTCATTCCCGGAAACGCACGACCGGTTCAATACCCATGAAGCAAGTTGGGGACTGAATGCCTTCCCTCTAACGTCGACCGCGAACGTCCGGTTTTACTTCGCGCCAGTGACGGCCACGGGCCCGAAGCTCCAATTCGCGACTTACGGATGCTGTCGTTCGCGCACGATGTCGTCCTGATCGTCCGTTGCCACCCACGCCGAACTCATCGACGATGTCGGCAAAGGTCAAGTTCCGAAGGTAGACCGGCCGTTCGCGAGGAAAGACGCCAAGGTCGGGTTTCGTCAGCCGCCGACATTCGACAGGGCCATGGCGAATGACGGCAGCCAGTCTGGAGCACGCTTTCGAGCTTGGACCTTGAACCAGAACTGTCGGCCAGAAGCAGGYACCCACGATCCCAACCGACAGCGGACACACAGCGGAGCCGGCCGTCCACGGCATCTCATCACCACCGACGCTGCGCGAGCACTTCATTGCGAGCCACACGGTGCCCGAGGGCGTTTGGAAGATCGCGGCCGCTGGCGCCGCAAAGACACTCGTCATTTCGCATTTCGTGCCGGGCGACGGCCCATCGACCACCGACGAGATGTGGAGCGTCGGGCTTCGGCAACACTTCAAGGGGCGCGGAATCGTCGGCGCCGATCTTATGGAGATAGATTGATCGTGCCGGTCAAAGCGGCCTGCCAACCGCGCCCCAAGTACCTGGCCGCTCTCAGTGCGACCGCGTACGCCAAATCGACAGCACGACCCACACGCTGTTCACGAATGCGAGCAGATAGCCAAACGAGCCAAGCACGGTGAAGATCGGGATGCCGAAGACTTGCGGACCGGAGGTGACCGTCATCACTATCGATGAGCCGATGACGACCGAGGCGGTCATGATGCCGATGGTGATGCGGTTGATCGTACGGTCGAGCTTGAGCACGAAGATGTCGAGCCGCTTCAGATCGAGATCCATTCGCAGGCGGCCGCGGCGCGCATCCTTGAGCAGCCGCGCAAGGTCGCGCGGCATGGCTCGCATCAGATCGAGAAACTGGCCGATGCCCGCGCCACCACGGCGCCCCAATTCCGTCGGCGCGTAGCGCGCGGCGAGCGCGCGCTCGACATAGGGCTTCAGCCGGTCGGCGAGCACAAACTCCGGATCGTATTTTCGTCCGGAGCCTTCCAGTGTGATCAGCGCCTTGAACATCAGCGTGAGGTCGGATGGCAGCACGATGCCGTGCGTTCGCAGCATCGCCGTGATTCGACCGATCAATTCGCCGATGCGCATGTCTTTGACTGGCAGGTCGCCGTAATCGGCCACGAGTTCGTCAACGTCGGCGGCGAGCCCTTCTTCATCGACCGCCTCTGCACCGGCCCAGTCGAGAAGCACGTCGACCATCGGCTCGCTGTCGCGGCGCGTGATCCCGGCAAGCAAATCCATGATCTGATTGCGGCGCCCAAGCGACAGCCTGCCGGTCATGCCGAAGTCGATCATCGCGATGCGATTGCCCGGCAGGTAGATCACGTTTCCGGGGTGCGGATCGGCCTGGAAGAAGCCATGCTCGAGAATCATCTTGAGCACGTTGTCAACGCCGCGCTCTGCGAGCAACTTGAGATCGAGTCCGGCACGCTCCACCGCGGCCAGGTCCTCGGCGCTGATGCCGTCGATGTGCTCCTGCACGTTCATCACTTCGCTGGTCCACTGCGGGAAGACGTGCGGGATGAGGACGTGTGGCTCGCCCCGGAAGTTGCGTTCAAAGCGCTCGATGTTGTGCGCCTCGGTGGCGAGATCCAGCTCGCGCATTGTCGAGCGGCGAAACTCTTCGACGACGTGCACCGGCTGATAGCGGCGCACGTCGGGTACTTCCTTTTCGACGAACTGCGCGAGATGCGACAGCAGCCGCAGGTCGGCCTCTACCTTGGCTTCGATGCCGGGGCGGCGGACCTTCAACACGACTGCGCGGCCGTCGTGCAATCGCGCGCGATGTACTTGCGCGATAGAGGCGGCCCCCGTCGGTTCCTCTTCGAGATCGACGAAGGCTTCCGCGTGCGGCATGCCGAGCGACCGCTCAATCACCAGCAGGATCTGTTCGAACGGCACCGGCGCCGCGTTACTGCGCAGGCGCGCGAGTTCCGTTGTCCACTTCGGTGGAAGCAGATCCTCGCGCAGCGAGAGCATCTGCCCCAGCTTGATGAAGGTGGGGCCGAGCTCTTCGAGAGCGAGACGCAGTCGCTGTTGCGGCTCGAGCTGCGCACTATGCGTAACTTGGCCCCAATGGAGTATTTCGCCAGCGCGCTCCAGGAGCGAGGCGACGCCGAGCCGCCGCACGAGATCGCCGAGTCCGTGGCGGATGAATACCAGGCTGATCTCGTGGAGGCGCGGCAGGTCACGCACCGCACTGGCCTCGCGCACGACCTACTTCGCTTTCTTGATTTCTGACTGCTGGCGCAGCGCGTCTGCGAATCCGGCAAGCAGCCCGCTGGTGAGCATCGTCATGTTGGCGCCGTATTGGCGCACGGAGTCGATCCCGGGCGCAGAACCCGCGCGATACGAGCCGATGCGATTGGCGAATTCGCTCATTACCTGTGCGAAGCGCACGCTGGCATCTGCGCCGACACGCTGCGCATGCAGCGAGAGATCGACGAGTTCACGGCGCAGGTTGCCGGTGGTGGCATCGGCAATGCGGTCGGCGACCGCGACGTAGTCCTGCTGCAGTATCTGCAGGGCCGCGAACGCATTCTTCAGGTCGTTGTCGGAAAACTCCTTGCCGCGCGCCACCAGCGCCTGCAGTGCCGCGTGGGTCGCCAGCGATGAAGCGTGCAGCGCCTCATCAAGGCCGCGGATCRCCTCCGCGAAGGCCTCGCGTGCCTGCGCGCCCTCGAGCGGCGGCTTCGACACGCCGCCGCTCATGGTCCGCACGACTTCCTTGACGCCCTCGGTGTCGAGGCGACCGCCCGCCAGCATCTGCGCGGTCAGTTCGCGCACCCGCTCGCGGATCGCCTGTTCTTCGGCCTGCGCTTCAGCCGGCGCGGAGGCAGCGTTCCCCGCCGGCGCTGTGGGATCGGTCATTTCGCGCCCTCCTGTGAAACGATGGGGAGGACAGGATAGACCAATTTGGTGCTCGCTGATGACAGGCCATCGCACGCGACCCTGGATTGATGAGTGCCGCTGTCAGCAAGGCGACTGTAGGCGCCAGCGCTATGCCAGTGAACTGTTGGTGTTGCTGAGTAGACTCGAATCTCCGACCCACTGACTACGAAATGAGGCGGGCCGGCGAAAAATGTCCATCTTGACAACAGCGAGCAGGCAAAGTCTTGAACGGACGATGACCGAAAGTGGCGCACGCTTAGCCAGACGCGACGCCGATACATGTCGCGTCTCCCGTGAATCGCGATGCACGAGTCAGGCGCTAAGCAGGGTTGCCGGGCGCGGTCCCTTCAGACGGCGCCTGGTCAGGGCATGCAGCGAACCCATCGCACTGAAGGCGCCTGGGACCGAGCGTCCGCCTTTTGGGGGGGCCGAATGTCCGGCTCAGGGCCCTACCCTGCCGGTCGTCAGCGACCGCTGTACGGCAGGTGTGCAGCGGTTGCTGTCTTTCCCGGCCGCGCGGCGAACTCACGCTGTGATCCCGATTCCAGCCGTTCCGGTGCCACGGAAATCTCAGTATTTGTGACTGTTCTCAAGGTAATGCAGACATAGCCCGTCGCCGTCGCTCAAGCGGCCGGTACCATCTCGGCGTCCAAGGCCAATCGAGTGTCAGCTATCCAATCAGCCGGAGTGGGACGGCCCAAGGACGAAACCGCTGCCGCGGTAGCCCGCCGCCAAGACCACGGAGTCTTCAGTCATCGCGTCCCTGTCTCGCCTACCTCGGCGATGCGCCAAATTCCGCCTGCGGCGAGCCCCCCGACGTCGAGGTCGAGCCCACCGGCGGCTCGACGAACCCCGGCGACGACGGCTTCAACCCCTAGCGGTTGACGTCCTGCACTTCCTCGCGCTCCTGTGAGGTGGTGTGCTCGCCGAAGCGCTTGGGCGCCCCCTTGGACATGCCACTGCGCGGGATCTGGATCCCGCTGATGACGCGCTGGACCTCGGGTGGTCAACCCCGCATGCAGCAGGCCATCAGACGGCCGATTCCCACACGGGCTGAGCGGCAATCCCGACGATTGCCAAGGCTGGCGCACACTTCCGGCCACGGTCCTGCAACATGAATCCTGCCTCGACCCCATCGCGTCCGAACCCATTGCGTCGCCACCCCTGGGTGATGGCATTCGCGTGCCTGGCGCTGGCGGTGCTCGCGTTCGTGCTCATGTTCGACTGGAACTGGGTCCGTCCGCCGCTGGAGCGCTACATCTCGCGCCAGACCGAGCGCGAGTTCCGGATGTCGGACCTGCACGTCAGCCTCAGCCTCGTGCCGACGATCCGCATGCGCGACGTCTACTTCGCCAATGCACCCTGGTCGCACGAAAAGTCGATGGCCCGCATCGAGCAGCTCGAATTCTCGATCTCGCTGCGCGACCTGCCCGAAAAGATCCTGGTGCCGCGG
The DNA here is from genome assembly GCF_056401695.1 of Variovorax sp. P4_D9. Classification (NCBI taxonomy): domain Bacteria; kingdom Pseudomonadati; phylum Pseudomonadota; class Betaproteobacteria; order Burkholderiales; family Comamonadaceae; genus Variovorax; species Variovorax sp. P4_D9. The sequence goes on along the minus strand of NZ_JBFUIU010000345.1, from coordinate 3,774 downwards.
GTGGCGCTGACGCGCCCTGACATGGTCTTCGAACGATTGGCCGATAACCGCAAGAACTGGATCCTTTCCGACCCGTCGGATACACGGCCAAGCAAGCTGCGCATCAGCACGCTGTCGTTCCATGACGGGCGCATGCGCTATGTCGATCACGGCGTGCCCGTCGAGATCGACGTGGTTGCCGGCACCTTTGAACCAGCCAGCCCCGACAAGGTCCAGAGCGCCAGGGGCACACCCGAGAGCAACCGCTACACGACACGGTACGAGTTCAAGGGCAATTACCACGGCGCGGCCTTCTCGGGCCATGCGCTGACTGGCGAGGTGCTTAGCTTCGCGGAATCCGGCGCGCCGATGTCGCTCAAGGGTGACTTTGTCGCCGGATCGACCAGGGTGGCGGTCGAAGGAACGATCGCCGATGCAGCCAACATCTCGGCCATCGACGCGCAACTGCACATCGAAGGCCAGACGCTGGCCAACCTGTACCCCTTCCTGCTGTTGCCGCTGCCGGCATCGCCCCCCTACCGGTTGCAAGGGCACCTGATCCTCGAGGGCGAGCGCTACACGATGAACGACCTGAGCGGGCGGATCGGCTCGAGCGACGTCACCGGCCACGCCACCTACGTCGAGAAGGTACCGCGCCCGCTGCTGACCGCGGACCTGCACAGCCGTCTGCTCGACATCGCGGATCTCGGCCCGCTGGTTGGCGTGCAGACCCAGGGCTCCGGCGGCAAGCCCGCCGCCTCTCAGGCGCAGACGCGCGACCGGCCAAGTGCCAAGGGCACGGCACGGGGCACCGATCCCGACCGTCTGCTGCCGGCCGGCTCGTTCGAAGTCAGCCGCCTGCAGCAGATCGATGCCGAGGTGACGCTGGTCGCGAGCGAGCTAAAGGTGCCTCAGGCGCTGCCGCTGGAAAACCTCAATGCCGCGCTGCATCTGCACGATTCGATCCTGAAGATCGCCCCGCTCGACTTCGGCTTCGCCGGTGGCATCATCGCGTCGCAGGTGATGCTCGACGCGAGAGAACCCACGATCCGATCCGAGGTTCGCATCGACCTGCGGGGCGTAGAGGTCGGCCGCCTGATTCCCCGCCGCAAGGCGATCGCCAAGGGCGCCGGCCGCGTGGGCGCGGTGCTCGAACTCAAGGGCAGCGGCAATTCGATCAGCGAGGCTGCGGCCGGCGCCGACGGCCGCGTGGCTGCCACGATCGCGGACGGCCGCGTCTCCAACCTGCGCGATGCCGMCAGTTCGCTCAACTTCGGCAAGGTGTTGATGCTGCTGGCCGGCGGCGATCGCGACATCCGGGTCAATTGCGGCGGCATCGAGTTCGACGTCAAGGGCGGACGCGGGACATCGAAGCTGTTCGTCATCGACACCGAGCAGACGCAGATCCTCGGAGGCGGCGGCTTCGACCTTGCCCACGAACGCTTCGACATTATCGTCGCACCCAAGCCTAAGCGTGCCGGCGTACTCTCTCTGCGCACGCCGGTGCGCCTCTATGGCAGCTTCAAGCGGCCCGGCTACCGGTTCGAGAAGGGGCCGCTGCTTGCGCGCGCGGGTGGCGCCATCGCGCTGGCCGCGGCTGCACCACTGGCGGCGCTGCTGCCGCTGGTCGAGACCGGCCCGGGCAAGACCACCGACTGCGCTGCCGTGCAGCGGCAGGTCGGATCGGCCGTTCGGCAGGCGACCGCGCCGGCCGCGCGCAAGTGATCACGGCGCAACATTGAGCCTTACCTTGACAACGCGGAAGAGAACGGATGCGGCAGCAAGCGCCGTGCCGGCGCCGGCAGCGTTCCCGGCGATGAGGACTTGCCGGCCGCAAAACGCGTCGCGCGCCGCCAGATCGCAGATCGACGCATTTCCCGAATCCAGCCGCAGCGCCGGCAGCAGCAGCGACGCGCCGCGCGGGTCGAGGCTCTACTGCGGATTGTCCAGCGGTCCGCTCAGCAGCAGCTCGGCGAGTCTGCCGGGGTTCAGGTTCAACCCGCGCTTGACCCGCGGCTGGAAAGCGAGCTGCACCGTCTGCTTCGCCAGATTGATTTCGCCGCTGGCCAAGACCGCGATCTGCTGGGTTTCCATCGCGATAGACCGGTCCATCGGAGACCGATCTGTTCGTCGCGTTTCACGTCAACCGTGACGTGCGGCTCGAACTGAGCGACCTCCGCCTTCCACAGGGGGCGTTTGCGCAACTCTGGCTGAACGCCGCCGCCGCGCCAAATCAGTCCAGCTGGGTGGTCTTCGGCGACTTGCTGGGGCCGCGCCCCGCGAGGCTTGACTTCTTCTACGCCGCGCCGAACCGCACGCGTAACGTTTGCTGTGGGGACAGTGTGTTTGAACGTCGGCTCCCGGGGGTCGCTAAGTCCAGCCGGCGAATGTCGGGTCGTGGCCATGGCGCCGCAGGAATGCCCGGTACGCGATGGCATCTTCCGTCGTCAGCGCCGACAGCGCCTTGCCGCGCTCGAGGATCGACCACAACATGAGGCGCTCGGCCTCCTTGCGGTAGGCGCGCTGGGTCGCCGCCGCATCCTGCAGGCCGAGCCACGCCTGAACGGCCTCGTAGTCGTTGCTGGCTGACAGCGTGCAGGTGGCCTGCGGCGCCCTGAAGGCGCCTCGCGAGCCGTCGACCTCGTGCGGCACGACCAGATGCTCCCACGGTGAGGTTTCGGTGCGCGGCACGATCACCAGCGCCCTCGCCCGCTCTGTCAGAGCCGGATGCGCCGCTAAATACTCCTCGATCCGCCGAGCGCTGCGCGATCCCAGACCGGAAATCGCAGTCCCCGGCGCCGCCGCGGTATCCGCACGGTCAGGTCGGCCAGCGTCTCGATGCCGGAGTTCTTCAAGGCGCGCGCAGCACGCCCCGGCAACCAGCGATCGACCGCATCCGTCACCACGGGCGCCGGAAACCGGCAGATTCCTCAGTTGTTCAATCGCATTCGTCACCGCCCGGGCGCGCTGATCCCGCTCGGCCGCGGCCGCGGGATGCTCCATCAGCGAGGCCAGATCGTCCCGGTGCCGCACCCGTGCGTAGCGGGCCACTTGACGCCGAATGTCGCCCAACATCGCGCGGGAGGGCTGGCCGGTCGCCTTGTTTTGCCCGAGATACTGCACAACTGCAGCGCGCGCGGGCAGGCCCGCGTACCACGCGCGCAGTGCCGCGATAGCGTCGTTTACTCACTGACCTTCGCGCCAGTGCCAAAACGCCGCTCATCTTTACGTTGATCAAAAAGCCTTGACAGACAAGTCCCCATAGAAGCCGTCCTTCGAGTCCCGGATTCCAACTGGTACTGACGGCCATCACCGGTCCTACGGCAGTCCTAGGGCCGCGCCAATCGGGCGGCAGCTCAGGACGTGGAAGCAGTCGGCCAGGGTCAAAGCGTCAGCAGCAGCAGCCCCCTAGGCAGTCTTCTACCGATGCCCGACCGGCAACTCGATCGCCTCGCGCACCAGGTCGATGAAGGCCCTCAGGCCCGCTGGCACGTTGCGCCGGCTCGGGTAATACAAGCAGATGCCCGGATAGCTGGGCGACCACTCTTCCAGCAGCGGCACCAGCCGGCCGCTGGCCAGGTCTTCGGCGACCTGGAACATCCCCATGTAGGCAATGCCCGCGCCGGCGCGCGCCGCCTCGAGCATCAGCAGGGGTTCGTCGAGCGTGATGGGGCCAGGCACGTCGAGTGTCATCGGTTCGCCGTGGCGCGCGAACTCCCAGCGGTAAATGGTGCCGCTGGAAAAGCGCCAGCGCACGCAGCGGTGCGCCATCAAGTCGGCGGGCACCCGGGGCGC
>NZ_JBFUIU010000344.1:0-9331 GCF_056401695.1 Variovorax sp. P4_D9 | reverse complement strand
CGGCAGCGCTGGGGGCGCCTCGACTTCGTGCTGCACTCGATCGCCTTCGCCCCCTCCGCCGACTTGCACGGGCGGGTGGCCGACAGCTCCCCCGAGGGCTTCGCCCGCGCGATGGACATCTCGTGCCACTCGTTCGTGCGGATGGCGCGCCTGGCCGAACCGCTGATGCACGAGGGAGGTGCGCTGCTGACCATGAGCTACCTGGGCGCGGCGGAAGTCGTGCCGCACTACGGCGTGATGGGGCCGGTGAAGGCCGCGCTCGAAGCTTCGGTCCGCTACCTCGCCACCGAGATGGGCCCGCGTGGCATCCGCGTCAACGCGGTGTCGCCGGGGCCGATCCGCACGCGCGCGGCCTCCGGCATCCCCGGCTTCGACGATCTGATCGAAGACGCACGCTGCCGGGCGCCCCTGCCGCGCGAGGTCGAGATCGACGACGTGGGCTCGCTGTGCGCGTTCCTCGTGAGCGGTGCGGCCCAGGCGATCACCGGCGACGTCCACTACGTGGACGGCGGCTTCCACATCCTTGCATGACCAACGACCCCAAGGCGAAAGAATCGTGTCCTCTACTTCCCCTTCCCATGAACTGGCGGTGCTGCGCAACCGCACCTTTGGCGAGATCGCCGTGGGCGACCGAGCCACCATTCAGCGCACGCTGAGTGCCGCCGACATCCAGTTGTTCGCGGCGATCTCGGGCGACATCAACCCGCAGCACACCGACGCCGAGTTCGCCGCCTCCACGCCATACCAGGGCGTCATCGCCCACGGTATGTGGGGTGCATCGCTGATTTCGGCGGTGATTGGCACCTGCCTGCCCGGACCGGGAACGGTCTACCGCGCCCAGACGCTGGAGTTCCGGGCCCCGGTGCGGGTGGGCGACACCCTGGCCATCACGGTGACGATCACGGCGCGCGACGAGACGAACCGCAGCGTGGTCCTCGACTGCGCTTGCGTCAACCAGCACGGCCAGCAGGTGATCACCGGCGTCGCGACCGTGAGCGCGCCGACGGAACGCTTCGAGCGCCCGCGCGGCAGCCTGCCGCAGGTGCACATTGCACCATCGCACGAAGATGACCTGACACGGCTGATCGAGCGCGTGCGGCCGTTGGGTCGGCTGCGCATGGCGGTGGTGTACCCCTGCGATGCGGTGAGCCTTTCCGCCGCGCTCGATGCCCATGCCGCCGGCCTCATCGACCCGGTGCTGGTCGCGCCGCGCGAGCGCCTGCAGGCCATCGCTCGACAGGCCGGCCTCGAGATCGGGGACCTGCCCGTCGAGGACGTCGCGGACAGCCATGTCGCGGCCGCGCGCGCCGTCGAGATGGCGCTCCAGGGCCAGGTGGACGCCCTCATGAAAGGCAGCCTGCACACCGACGAACTGATGTCCGCCGTGGTCGCCAGCAAGCTGCGCACCGGTCGCCGCATGAGCCATTGCTTCGTGATGCAGACGCCCGCCTACCCGCGCCCGTTCATCATCACGGACGCCGCGATCAACATCGCGCCGACGCTGCAGGACAAGCTCGACATCGTGCGCAACGCGGTGGACCTCGCGCATGCCTTTGGGGTCGCGCGGCCGCACGTCGCCGTCCTCGCCGCCGTCGAGACGGTCAACCCCAACATGCCCGCCACGCTGGACGCCGCGGCCCTCTGCAAGATGGCCGATCGCGGCCAGATCGAGGGTGCGTTGGTCGACGGGCCGCTGGCCTTCGACAACGCAGTGTCCGCTGCCGCCGCGCGCACCAAGGGCATCGTGTCCGAGGTCGCGGGAGCGGCCGACATCCTGGTCGTCCCGGACCTGGAGAGCGGCAACATGCTCGCCAAGCAGCTGGAGCATCTCGGCGGCGCGGCCAGCGCCGGCATCGTGCTCGGTGCGCGCATCCCGATCGTGCTCACGAGCCGCGCCGACCCGCGCGAGTCCCGCATTGCATCCTGCGCCGTGGCCCTTGTCGCTGCGCGCGGTATTGCGCAAGGTGCGGGTGCCGTGCGGCATCCTTCCCTGGCGGCGGCGACCCGGGCAGTGGCGCCTGCCGCTCCCGCGGCTAACCTGGAGTTGCAGCCGTGAGCGCTGCCATGCTGCAGCCCGCTGCGCGGGAAGGCGCCGTCGGCCGTCCTGTCCAGGAAGCTCTCGAACCCGTGTCCGGCTTCGCGTGGGCGCGCGGTACCATCCTGGTCCTGAACTGCGGCTCTTCGAGCATCAAGTTCGCCCTCTTCGACACCGGCGCCACGCCGCTGCCGCGACGCCCGCTCTGGGCCGGCCGGGTCGAAGGCATCGCCGGCACGCAGACGCAACTGATCGACGCGGACGGCGCGTCCGTGACCCTGGCACTTGACCCCGAGCGTCCCTACCACGCCGCCCTGCAGCACGTCCGTGCCTGCATCGAACGGCGCACGGGCGGCCGCCCACCGGCCGCCGTGGTTCACCGGGTCGTGCACGGCGGCAGCAAGTACACGGCCCCCGTGCACGTGGACCGCGTGGTGCTGGAGGAACTGCGCAGCTTCATCCCCCTCGCGCCGCTGCACCAGCCCTACGCCCTGGAGGCGATCGAAGTGCTGCTGGGCGAGGCGCCACATCTGCCGCAGGTGGCCTGCTTCGACACGGCCTTCCACCGGACGCTGCCGCAAGTGGAGCAGATGCTGCCGCTGCCCCATGTCCTGTGGGAACGCGGGGTGCGCCGCTACGGTTTCCACGGCCTGTCCTACGAATACCTGGCCATCGCCCTGGCCGAGCGATACGGCCCCGCGGCCCGCGGGCGCACGATCGTGGCGCATCTCGGCAGCGGCGCCAGTCTCTGCGCGATGGAGGCGCTGAGCAGCGTCGCCACCACCATGGGCTTTTCCGCGCTGGATGGATTGATGATGGGCACGCGCTGCGGCGCGATGGCCCCCGGCGTGCTGCTGCACCTGCTTCAGGTCGACAAGATGGGTGTGCAGGAGCTCGAACAACTGCTGTACCGCGAGTCCGGGCTGCTCGGTGTCTCGGGGCTGTCGCCGAGCCCCCAGGTCCTGCTGGCGGCCGAGGACACGAATCCCCGGGCGCGCATGGCGCTGGACCTGTACGTTCGGCGCATCGTGCGCGAGATCGGCGCCCTGACGGCGGTGCTCGGCGGGCTCGACCTGCTCGCGTTCACCGCTGGCGTCGGCGAGCACAGTGCGGTGCTGCGCGAGCGCATCTGCCGCGGGCTCCAATGGCTGGGAGTGGAGTTGGAGGAAGACGCCAACCGCGCCCACGCCGCCACGATCTCCAGCGCGCGCGGCCGGGTGCGCGTGGCGGTGGAGCCCACCAACGAGGAATGGGTCGCGGCTTTCCACGCCCTCGGCGTGCTGCGCGAAGAGGTGTCTCCCATCGGCGGACGCACCCCCCTTTTCACGGAGGCAAGACCATGAACATGAGGCTGGATGACTATCGCGTCGTTGCGAATCTCGAGGACATCGATCGCGAAATCGCGCGTATGGCGCTGCTGTGCCGGATCAAGCTGCTCCAGCCGGGCGTGATCGAGCGGGTCCTGCACCGCGACTCGTCGGTATGCGGGACCGACAATCCGATCGCGTTCGGCAAGCTGCACGACATGCTGGTTCTGCACTTCGCAGTGCGCGAGAAGTCGGCCGAGGTCCGGGGGCAGATCCCGACCGCCGCGATCGAGTCGTACGTAGTCGAGCGCCTGCGCAAGCATTTCCCCGACCTCGCCGCGGACTGGCGGCGTGCATGAGCTTGGGGTTGTGGGCGACACCATGATGGACATCAGCAACGTCGGTGCCCTCGCCGGGGTGCTGGGGTCGCTGGCCGGCAGCACGGCCACGATCGCGATCGCGTGGATCACCCAGAAGACGCACGGCAGGCGCGAACTGATCGGGATGGAGATCCGCAAGCACGAGGCCCTCTACGGCGAATTCATCGCCGAATGCGGCAAGCTCCTCATGGATGCACTGACGCACACGCTCGACCAGCCGGAGACGCTGGTCCCGGCGTACACGCTGCTCAATCGCATCCGGCTCGTCGCCTCCGCCGAGGTGCTCGCCGAGGCAGAGCGCCTGTTGCGGCGCATCGCGGACCAGTACTTCGCCAGCAACCTGACGGCGGCGGAGTTGGGCCGCATCGCGCATTCAGAGGACGCCGACCCCCTGAAGGTTTTCGGCGAGGCGTGCCGCAGGGAGCTCAAGGCAATCCGCGCCGGACTCTAGGTGGGGCCGGGGACGCTACACGTGATCCCGATCCCGCTCGACGTGCGTTTGCACGCTCGGGAAGGCCACCTCGCGGCCGATCATCGCCCGCGCGTACAGGTAGTTGTTGCGCGTCCGCTCGCTCATGCCATCCATGTCTACGTGCCCGTGCAGGTCGCAGGCGAAGGCGAACGCCTGACCACTTTGGAACAAGGACCGGAACAGCAGAACGAAGGACGCCGGCTCGGCTTGCGACGGGGCTGCGGCCGCCCCGCCGAAGGAAGAAGAGATTTCCTGGTGCATGGTGAAGCCTTGAGTGGCGGCGCCGTGGTCAGCGCGCGTACTCGAAGGCCGGCATGGCCTTGATCGCCTCGCGCGTGGCGCCACGCAGCACCGGGCGGTCCCCTGAAACGTTGAACAGTCCCACCGGGATCGCGACGTCGTGYCTGCGCACGCCCAGGAAACCGCCGGCGCCCACGATGGCGTAGGAGACCGACGCGTTCGGCGCGACGATGACGTCGGTGATGCGGCCCACGGTTTCGCCGTTCTCGTTGAGGACCTCTTGCCCGAGGATCTGCTTCTTGGCGCTCAATCCGTTGGCGATTTCGCGCACCTCCGTGATGCCGATACCGATCAGCGTGGAGCCCGCAACCTGCGCCTGGGCGCTTGCTGCCCCCGTCATGAGGAAGAGTGCAGCTAGCGCGCCTGTGAATGTGTTTCTCATGTCTTTTCTCCTGGATCAAGTGGACAGTGGAAGGGTTACGGCGCCGGGTCCGCACGGGTGGCGCCGATGCCGGAGCGTAGGCGGTGCGTTCTGCGAAGTCGTGGACGAATCGTCTGAGTTCGGTCGGGATTCGGTACGCGTGTCTGACAAGAAAGGCACCGAAACGCGACCGTAGCGAGACGACTTCACGCGGCCGAGACCCTATCTTCTGACCTGCGGCACAAGCCGCACAAGGATGCTCGATGAATCTGTTTGTCCGCAATGAGGCGCGCCGGCTCGCGCGCAGCGCATCGGCCTGCGCCCTGGCCCTGCTGCTCGCCGCGTGTTCCACGGTGCGTCCCTGGATCAATGAGCCGATCGCGCCGGATGCGACCATCCAGCCGATGGTCAGGCCGATAGTCGCCGATGACGCGCAGGTCACAGGACACCCGGTGATCGCGGCGCTCACTCTTTCCGGTGGCGGCGCGCGCGCGGCCGCGTTCGGGTTGGGCGTGCTGCAGGAGCTCAAGGCCACGCGCTTTGAGACGCAACACGGCGAGACCACGTTGCTGGACGAAGTGGGGCTGGTCAGCGCCGTCTCCGGCGGCAGCATCCTCGCGGCCTACTACGCGGCCTTCGGTGATGAGGTGTTCACCCGCTTCGAACACGACTTCCTGCTGGTGAATTTCCAGTCAGGGCTGATCCGCCAGGCCCTGTCTCCGGCCTCGACGTACCGGCTCACTTCGCCTTGGTGGGGCCGCACCCAGGTGCTTGCCAATCGGCTCGAGACCGTGTTCCGCGGCACGACCTTCGGCGACCTGCGCAAGCGCCGTCCCTGGCCGCGCCTGCTGGTCACGGCCACTGATCTCACCACGGGAGTGCCCTTCGAGTTCACGCCGGAGCAGTTCGCATTGATTTGCTCCCACCTGGACTCCGTGCCCCTGTCGTTCGCCGTGGCGGCGTCTTCCGCGGTGCCCATCCTGCTGAGCCCGGCGACAGTGCGGAACTATGCCGGTACCTGCACGCAGGCCCAGGGGCTCGAGACGGGCATGTCGCCCGAACGGAACCTCTCGGCCCGCGTCCTGCACCGGATAGCGCAGAGCTACCGGAATGCGAAGGAGCGTCCGTACATCCATCTCGTCGACGGGGGAGTGGCGGACAACCTCGGAGTGCGCGGTCTGATGGATCACACCATCGCCAGCGGCTCACTCTTGTCCACATTCCGGACCCTGCCGCCGGGGTCGGTGCACAGGATCGTGCTCGTGACCGTGAACTCCGAGCGCGGCCTCGCCACGGGCATCGACGATTCCGACCGCGTGCCCAATTCGGGCCAGGTGGTGCAGACGCTGGTCTTCGGGGCCGGCTCCCGGTTCAGCGAGGAGACCACGGAGATGGTGAAGGACGCAATGCAGCGCCTCGAAGGCGAACTGCGCGAAGCAAGACGTCGCGCGGGCAGCCCGTTTGCCACGGACGCGGAACTTTATCTGGTCAACGTGAGCCTGCACGACCTAGAGGACTCGGGCATGCGGCAACTGCTGATGGACGTGCCCACGGCATTCGAAATCCTCCCTGCGCAAGCCCACGCCCTGGAGGCGGCGGGCCGGCAGGTGCTGCGCAGGAATCCGGAATTCCAGCGCCTGCGGCGCAGCTTGGGCGCGCAGTCGATGGCCACGGGCCCCGCGGCGCCGGGCGCGGAGACGCCATGAGGTAGGTCGCGCCATGCTCTCGTTGAACAGTCTGCTCAGCTTCCCAGGTCACGGATCGGGTGGCGCGAAAGTCGAACGGATTTCGATCGAAGATCAAGTGATGCGAACCCGCCGCGTGACCTGGCCGTTGCTTTCCCAGTAGGTTCGCTTGTTGGCAATGCGAGGATCCTCCATCGCCGGTTGAACATTCCCCTGGGTATCAAAAACACGAGAAGTGATCGAATGTTCTCCCGGCGTTGCATTCGGCCACTCCAGTGACCAAAGCTTCCACGCAAACTCCGCTTGCTCGCTTCGGTCGAGCCGTGCTGGGACCCAGGACCCCGCGTCGATCTTCACCTCCACGCGCGCCACGGAGGGTCCCCACGCCGCGCCGACCACGCGGTACTTGCCATCCTTGCCGGTGACCTTGGCCGGAACAGACTTGAGAAGAGCCCGGCCCACAGACGACTCCGTCCAAACGGTGTCCTGGTTTCGCTTCTCTTCACGAATCGTGACATAGTCCCGCGCCATGAAGCGACCCATGAAGCGGGTGTCCCATATCTCGATGCGCTTCAACCATTTGACGTTCGCGATGCCATACCAGCCCGGAGCGATAAGCCGCACGGGATAGCCATGGGGCTGTGGAAGCGCTGCGCCGTTCATCTCATAGCAAAGCAGATTGTTCGGATTCATCGCATCGACCAACGACATGCTGCGAGCGAAGTGCTGAGGCATCTTGATCTGACGGACTTCCTCTTCACCCGCATCGCTCCCGACGAAGACGATTTCTGTCCCTCGATGCAAAACCCCGACTTCCCTGAGCAGGGGTGCGAGTGGCGTTCCCGCCCATTTGGCCGTGCCGATCCCGCTGGTGAACCACGGGAACCCGTGATTTCCGGAACATTCGAGTGTGAAGACGATCTCTTTTCGTGGTCGCGCCTTGAGCGCGGCAAGGCTCAAGGTCTTGGGCTGCTTGACGAGCCCGGCAACCTCGAGAGCCCAAGCCTTTTCGTCGATGACGGGCTTGTTGTAGTGCGCCACGCGAAAGAACTTGTCATTGGGCGTCAACCAGGAACCCATCTCCTCCCACTGAGGCAGATTCTCGACAACCCCGCCGCTCGGATTCGCCGGCGGCTGATCCACCCAGGGAATGACCTCCTCGCCCGGCCGGGCCGGAAAGGCACGAGCAAGCAGGGAGGAATGCAGGAGCGCAAAGCCGGCGAGCGCTGCACCGCCTTGCCGCATCACATCCCGTCGTGCCAAGTCCGAGTCCATCGCCGTGTCTCCTTCACAGGGAAACGGACCCAGCTTCGAATCTGATCTGCATCTCGGCATCCTTCGGGATGCGGACGATCCATATCAAGTTCTGTCTTGGACCCGTGTCGTCATTAGAACCAGCCCTGCGTCTCATAATCGACGGCGCTTCAACGAAATGCAAGGGCCGTGAGGGTCTGATGAACAGATCGTCCTGACAGGGGTCTGCGAGCAACACGCATCTGCACTTCCGCGCAACCGTCATGGCCTGTCCAGCCTGCGACTATGAACCGTTTGCATGAGAGATCGCCCAACAGGTCGCGGCTTTGCTGGATGAATGAGGAGCGCACTCAGAGAACGTCATCGCCCAAACGAGCAGACATSGTCGTGGAAGACCTGCTGCGAGGCTGCAAGGCAAACGGGGAGTTGCAAACTGTTTCACGTCAAGGCCGAGTTCTCTCAACCATGGTGCCGTCGCGGTCGGCATCGATCTTGAGCAGCAACTGCGCAATTCGCCGGCGGTGCAATATGAGCTGTCCGACGAGTGCGCCGCGTCGATGGTGGTACGCATCCGACTCAGGCCCTGCTGCACTCCCGTCGCGAGGTCAGTCGAACCTTTCACACCGGCATCGACGACTATCTGACGTCCGATCCCTGGGCTGACTGATCTATCCATTCAGCTTCGAGCAAAAATGGCTCGACTTCCCGGCGTTTCCACCGCGCCCGCCTTCTGCGCCGCGCCTCGCTGCGAGCCATGCAGCTGCCGATATGCCTGGCAAACCCAATCCCGTTACGGACGCGGTCGCCAATGGCGTGAGTCTCGTGCTCAAGCAGCAAGGTCGCAGCAGCAAGCCCGAGGATCTGGTGCCGGGCGTCACCGGCAAGGACATCACCGTCGACGGGGGCAAGCTGACCGATGACGACTTCGATGTCGTCGCCGGCCAGCGGGACCAACTGGCCGGGAAGATCCAGGAGCGTTACGAAATAGCGAAAGAGGAAGCCGAAATGCAGGTGGCTGAGTGGCAAAGCAAAGCATCTGATTCGTGGTCACAGAGAGCTAGGCACGACCAGGGCCAAAAAAAAGGGGTCCGCAGGCCTTGGCCGACGCCAAGCTAGGCAAGGAAATCGGTGAAGCCAGGAAGGACGCCGCCCCGATGAAAAGCGTGACGCTGACTACAAAGGGACGGTGGAAAAGTGTGACGCTATGGCTGGCGATGCTAAGGGCAGTTGCATAGCTGCTGAGAAGCAGCAGTACGGCAAGAACTAAACGCTGGCGCCGAGCGGGTAACGAGGGCATCGTCGGAGCAGAGCTGCTCCTGGGAGGCGGATCCATGCCCAGCCGTGCGGTGGTGCGGACGGTCAGTGAAGTGCTTCGGCTGAGAAACAGAACATCGCGTTCATGGTGAGCCTGGCCTTCGCGATTACCACCTCTGTCAACTTCCCCGTCTTGCTGATGTCGGTGCTTTGGAAGGACTGCACCAGCGCGGCGCAGTCATCGCCGGCTGTCTCGGGCTCGTCTCCCCGGTGGCTCTTACCG
>NZ_JBFUIU010000343.1:0-9342 GCF_056401695.1 Variovorax sp. P4_D9 | reverse complement strand
GCTATTTGCGCAAGGTGGACCAACTTGGCCTCAGCTTCAGTATCGGCCATCGTGATCAGTTGCCTGAATTTATTGACTTGTACCGCCGCGGCAGCCTTGGCTGGAAGAAACAGCCGACGGGCATCTTCTGCGATGAGTTTTTTTTCTCGCTGTCTCGCGAAACCTATATGGACGTGTGGATTGTCCGCCGAGAGGGGCGACCCATGGGCGCCGCCGTGTTCCTGTTGGGACACCAAGAAGTGCAATATCAGGCGTCTGGGGCCGAGAAGCTGCCGGCGCCCGTTTCGGCCATGGATGCATTGATCTGGACGGCCGCCAGGTACTACAGGGATCGAGGTTTTCAAGCAATGAACATGGGTGCTAGCCAGGGCCTGGACAGCGTGCGTCATTTCAAGGAAAGACTTGGCGCCACAGCCGTAAGGTACCAACGCACTATGTACATTTGCCCTAGGCTACTGGGCTGGTTGCGCGAGATTCGCCGAGCGGCGTGGGGGCCATGAGCGCAATGCGATATGCGCTCATTGGCGACGGCCAGAGCCCGCACCTTCTAAAATGGGCGCGAGCTCTCGCATCTGCGCCTGGGCTTGAGTTGTGGGTTGCCTCGAGTCGAGGATTCGTGAGCGAGTTCGATGGCCTCGTGCCTTCCGCGAGGCGTTTGGCACTCGGCACGACGCCGGCGCCCAGTGGCGGCAACATAACGCTGCTGCGCACACTGCCGACCCTTGGTGCATGGCTCAAGCGGATCGACGCCGATTGGCTACACGCCCATTACCTGACGTCGCATGGAACCTTAGCGTGGCTGGCCAAGCGTGCATTCCACCTGCGCGGCAAGATTGTCGGCTCGGCCTGGGGCAGTGACATCCTGGTAACACCACAGCGCTCGCTGGCCTACCGTTGGATCACGCAACGCGTACTGCGCGCCTGTACTTTGACCACCAGCGACTCGATCCACATGGCGCAGCGCATGCGTGAGTTAGGGGCGATCGAGGTGATGACCTTCCCCTTCGGGCTTGAGGAAATACCGCCTGCGCCGAGTTCGAAAGAACCGTGGTTCTTCTTCGCAAATAGGGGCCTGGAACCGCTGTACCGGCCTGATCGCGTTTTGGCGGCGTTTGCGCGGGTAGCTGCCACGCGTCTCGATGCGCGATTGGTTGTGGCGAATGATGGATCGGCGGCGGTCGGATTGCCGGCGGCCGCCCGGGCGCTGGGGCTCAGCGTCGGTTCGATCGACGCGGGACAGCAAGTGCAGTTCGTCGGCCGCCTTGATCCCCAGAAGCAGGCCGAGGCCTATGCGCGTGCCCGCTGGTACATCAGCCTGCCGAAGACTGATTCGGTATCTGTCTCTGTGCTAGAGGCGATGGCCCAAGGATGCATTCCCTTATTGTCGGATCTACCGGCCAATCGCGAACTGGTGCGCGATGGTTTCAACGGGCTGATCCTGGCGGATGATCAGCCGCTGCATGTCGCGAAACTGGAGGCGATTCTTCCACAGGCCGATCGAATCGCGCGGAACAATCGCGCTTGGGTCGCTCGACACGGGCTGTTCGCCCCAAAGGTGGCGCAATTCCTCGCGAGATTAAACCAACTTACCACGCAATGAATGCGCTCAAATCACCCCTCAACGCCGGGCTAATCTGGACGGCATAAGCATAGCTCTCGCTATCTCGGCGGCGATGGGGGGCGCAAACGCGCAACAAATGAGGGTTTTCGGTCGCAAGACCCACAATCCGACTGTTGAACAGTTTCTGACCGCGAGACCCTAAGGGACAATCGCGCCACGCTCTCAAAGCCTATATCCCCGACGCGCGCCTCATGAAAATCATCACTGTCGTTGGTGCCCGCCCCCAGTTCATCAAGGCCGCAGCTCTAAGTGCAGTGCTTTCAAGCGTTAAGGGGGTTGAAGAGCACCTGCTGCACACTGGCCAGCACTTCGATGAC
The DNA here is from genome assembly GCF_056401695.1 of Variovorax sp. P4_D9. Lineage (NCBI taxonomy): Bacteria > Pseudomonadati > Pseudomonadota > Betaproteobacteria > Burkholderiales > Comamonadaceae > Variovorax > Variovorax sp. P4_D9. The sequence goes on along the minus strand of NZ_JBFUIU010000343.1, from coordinate 7,404 downwards.
AACATGTCGAGCGTGTTCTTTCGCGAGCTCGCGATTCCCGAGCCCCGTTGGAACCTGGGCATCAGCGGCGGTTCGCACGGTGCGATGACCGGCGCACAAATGGCCGGCATCGAGTCGGTGCTGGAAAAGGAAAGACCCGACGCGGTTCTGCTGTACGGCGATACCAATTCGACATTGGCCGGCGCGTTGGCCGCGGCAAAGCTGAACATCCCTGTAGCGCACGTCGAGGCCGGCTTGCGTTCGTTCAATCGACGCATGCCCGAGGAAGTCAACCGCGTACTGACCGATCACGTTTCGCATTGGTTGTTCGCGCCGACGCAGGCTGCGGTGAGCAACCTGGCGAGCGAGGGAATCACCGGTTCGCGGGTCCACAATGTCGGAGACGTGATGTACGACGCGGCTCGGCACTTTTCCGGGCTCGCGAGCGCGCGCAGCGAGCGCCCCGCGGCATGGGCTTCGGTGGCGGGACGCCCCTTTGTCTTGGCGACGATTCACCGTGCCGAGAACACGGATTCGCCGCAGCGCCTGCGCGTGATCGTGCAGGCGCTGTCGGCGCTGGCTGGCGAAATCGACGTGGTCTGCCCTCTGCATCCGCGCACGCGTGCCGCGATGGCGCAACTTGGACTTCGTCTCGAAGCTCATCGAGGGATGCATTGCGTTGATCCGATGGGCTACCTCGACATGATCGAGATGGAGCAATCGGCGCAGATGGTCGTCACCGATTCAGGAGGGATGCAGAAAGAGGCTTTTTTCTTTCAGAAGCCCTGCGTCACGCTTCGCGATGAAACCGAATGGGTCGAGTTGGTTGACGCGGGATGGAATCGGCTTGCACCGCCCACTTCGGTCGCTGCGGTGCAGGCGGTCTTTCGCTTGGCCTTGGGATCTTCAGGCCAGGCGGTACGCCCCTATGGAGACGGAGACGCCGCGCGGCGAATCGCTGAAGCTCTGAAAGGAGCTTCGTCGTGAGAATCCTCTTGATCAACCACTACGCAGGATCCTTGCAGCACGGGATGGAGTATCGCCCTTACTACTTGGCGCGTGAGTGGATTCGTGCCGGCCATACTGTTCGCATTGTTGCCGCTTCCCATTCGCACGTGCGCGGTGTTCAGCCTAGGCTGAAGAAGCGCACTCGGCGGGAACTCGTCGACGGCGTTCAATACCTCWGGTACCTCACTCCCAAGTATCAAGGAAATGGAGTTGGTCGCGCGCTGAACATCGCCGCATTTTGCGTTCAACTCATGTGGGATGCCAAACACCTTGCAAGCGACTTTCAGCCAGATGTCGTCGTGGCATCCAGTACATATCCGATGGATATCTGGCCGGCACATCGCATTGCACGGCTGGCGTCGGCGAAGCTGGTTCATGAAGTTCACGACCTATGGCCGCTCTCGCCCATGGAACTCAGTGGGATGTCACCACGACATCCGTTCATTGCTGTATGCCAGGCCGCCGAAAACTATGCGTGCAAGCACGCCGACGTTGTAGTGTCCATGCTACCCAAGGTCCAGGATCATCTGGCTGCTCATGGACTCGAACTTTCCAAGTTGCATATCGTGCCCAATGGCGTATTGACCGAAGAGTGGGAGCAAACCGGCGACCCTTTGGCTTCGGAGATTGCGCAGCACATTGAGCAGGCTCGAAGCATGGGGCGATCGGTCGTCGTGTATGCAGGAGCACATGGATTGGCCAATGCGCTGGATTCGCTGCTCGATGCTGCGAAAATATTGGCAGCAGAGCCATTCAGCTTCGTTCTGGTGGGGGACGGCACAGAACGAGACAGGCTTCTGAAGCGTGTGAATTCGGAAGGGTTGACCGAGGTACGCATGTTTGCGCCCATTCCGAAGCGGCAGGTTTCGGCGCTGCTCGCTGCCGCGGATGTGGCCTATATCGGCCTGCAGCGCGTTCCGTTGTTCCGCTTCGGCATTGCACCCAACAAGCTGATGGACTACATGATGGGTGGATGCGTTGTGCTCAGCGCGATTGAAGCAGGAAACGATCCGGTCGCCGAGGCAGGTTGCGGACTATCGGTCCAACCCGAGTCTGCTCCTGCAATTGCCGAGGGCCTACGCGCTCTGTCGCGCTTCGACTTCGAGACGCGGCGTTCCATGGGTCGCAGAGGCCGGGAGTTCGTGCGGCGTCACCACACTTGGCCCACCTTGGCAAGGCGCTTCTTGGACGCGATGACATGACGCCGCCACTCTCAGAACATTCTGCCGAGCTCGATGCGGTGCGCCGGCGTTACGCCAAGCGGCCGAATGTCGACTGGCGCTACAACGCGTTGAATCCCGCGGTTTGGCAGTCTATGCATGAGAGACAGCGGGAGATGCTGCGGCTCTTTCGCCGCTTCGGGTTGCGAGACCTTTCTCAGCTCACGTTGCTGGAGGTGGGGTCTGGCTCGGGCTCAAATCTGCTCGAGCTCTTGCGTTTCGGTTTCGATCCACACAATCTTCAAGGTGTTGAGCTTCTGGAGGAAAGACATGCCCACGCCAGGGCCGTGCTTCCCTCGGCGCTGCACTTGATTTGCGGCGATGCTTGCGAGCTCGATGTTCCTCCAGCGAGTCAGAACATAGTGCTGCAATCCACCGTTTTTTCCTCGTTGCTCGACGACCGATTCCAGCAACGTCTGGCCGATGCGATGTGGCGGTGGGTCGAGCCGGGCGGAGGCGTACTGTGGTACGACTTCACCTACAAGAGTCCTGCCAACCCCGATGTACGCGGCGTGACCATAGCGCGAATCAGATCGCTGTTTCCGGAGGGGCGCATGACCGTACGCCGTGTGACCCTCGCGCCGCCCATCAGCCGCCGCGTGTGCCGGCTTCACCCAGCCGCATACCATCTCTTCAACTTCATGCCATTCCTGCGCACCCACGTGCTGTGCTGGATCGCCAAAGATTGACCCCATGTCAGAGAAGCCTTCCTTCCTCCCATTCGCACTGCCCGATATCGGCGACGAAGAAATTGCCGAGATGGCCGATACGATGCGTTCGGGCTGGATCACGACGGGCCCCAAGACGAAGCGCTTCGAAGACGACTTCGCTGCGTTCCTCGGCGATCCCGCGCTGCTGTGCATGGCCGTCAATTCGGCCACCGCCGGCCTGCATCTGGCACTCGAGGCCCTCGGGATCGGCCCCGGTGACGAGGTGATCACGACCACCCACACCTTCACTGCGAGCGCCGAAGTCGTTCGCTATCTCGGAGCGGATGTCGTTCTCGTCGACGTCGATCCCGTCACGCTGTGCATCGACGTACGTGGGATCCAAGCTGCAATCACCCCGCGCACGAAGGCCATCATTCCGGTGCACTATGCCGGGCTGGCTGCCGACATGGAGGCGCTGCTCGCTCTTGCCCGGAAGCGCGGCCTGAAGGTGGTCGAAGACGCCGCCCATGCACTGCCCACCACCTGCGGCGGACAACTGATCGGCACGCTGCAGTCTGACGTCACCGTCTTCAGCTTCTACGCCAACAAGACCATGACGACCGGCGAGGGCGGCATGGTGGTGACGCGCAACCCCGAACTGGCCAAGCGCATCAAGGTGATGCGCCTGCACGGCATCAGCCGCGATGCGTTYGACCGGTTTCAGTCAACGACGCCTGCCTGGTACTACGAGATCGTTGCCCCCGGTTTCAAGTACAACCTGACGGACGTAGCCGCGGCAATGGGCCTGCATCAACTGGCGAAACTGCCGCGTTTCCTGGAGCGTCGCCAGTACCTTGCCGCGCGCTACCGTGAGCACCTGTCGAGCTTGCCGTTGATACTTCCAGCGGAAGCACCAGCCGGCGATGTGCATGCGTGGCATCTGTATGTCATTCGCCTTGATGCGTCGGCCAACGTGACGCGCGACGAGGTCATCCAGGGTTTGTCGGACCGCGGAATCGGAACCAGCGTTCACTATGTGCCGCTGCATCGGCAGCCCTATTGGCGGGACCGCTATGGCCTCGAACCCGATATGTTTCCGCATTCGGAGGCCGCCTACCAGGCCATGCTCAGCATTCCGCTGTTCACCGCGATGAGCGATGCCGATCAGGACAGGGTGATCTCGGCGCTGCGCCAGATCCTGATGTGATGCTCAAGCGGGCGTTCGACCTGTTGGTCGCATCCTGCGCACTGCTGGTGTTTGCGCCGCTGATGCCGATCATCGTGGTTTGGATCAAGCTGGATTCGCCCGGCCCTGTCTTGTTCTGCCAGGACCGCGTTGGCTTGCGCGGTCGCGTGTTCTCTATCTACAAGTTCAGGACCATGTATGCCGCTTCGGCGGCAGGGCGCGGTGCACAGATCACGGTTGGCGCCGATCCGCGTATCACTCGGGCCGGCCGCTTTCTGCGCCGTCACAAGCTCGATGAGCTTCCGCAGTTGATCAACGTCCTGAAGGGCGAGATGAGCGTCGTCGGGCCTCGCCCGGAAGTGCCGCACTACGTGGCGCTGTATCCGCCAGAGACGCGGGAGTTGGTCTTGAGCGTGCGTCCCGGCATCACCGATCTCGCTTCCATCGCATACAGGGACGAGAACGCCCTGCTCGCGAAGGCAGACGATCCCGAGGCGTTCTATGTCGAGGTCGTGCTTCCTGCGAAGCTCGCGTACTGCGTTCAATATGTGCGCACGCGCAGCATCGGATTGGACCTGGCCATCCTGGGGAGAACAGCCAAGGCGCTGCTCGGCCTGTGAGCAGACTCTGGATGTACGCTTGTCGACACCCTCGCTTTACTCGACAAGTCACGTCAACAAGACGCGTGATCGGGATTGGCGTCCCGAAGCAGTTCTGCGACGCAAGCCGCAGTGTCTACCGCAGTAGTCCTGCGGCTTCATCGTTCGTGCCTCCAGTTTTGGCGGCTCGAACGGGGAGCCGCGAGGCTCGCCGGGTCTCGCAAGAACTGCCCGGTACACCAACCTGTTCGAGTCGGCGCCGCCGATTGGCGTCGGGTGCGGCGGTTGTTGCAAACCGCAGCTCTAGGAGGCCACTCATGGCTAAATATAAGTCCCTGCAAGCATCCGCGCCATCCATGCGCAAGGTCGCATCTTCTCCTGAAGATCACTGACGAATTCTGCAATCTCAAGGCCGCGCAGCGCGCCTTCGCTTGCCTCGAAGGCCTTCTCTCGCCGATCTACCGTGCCCCGCAGCATGAGGAGTTCAGCATCACGCCCGGCGACCTCCGCGCCCTGGTGACGGTGATGAACGCCAAACTGGAGCGTCGCTTCGAGGCTGCGATCCGTTCGTTGCGCAAGGCCCTGAAATCCAGGGCCCGCCGAGCATATAGCCCGGCCAGCATTCCCCTCACTCCAAGCGCCCACTTTTCACGATCGAAAGCCGGCGATCCACCAGCGGCGTGCCGTCGAACACCACTTCCACCCGAACCTTCGACTTGACGGCGTGGCCGTCGACTTCGCCGGGAGAAAAGCGCGCAGCCATGAAGGCCTCGCGGGCCGCCCGCTCGAACGGCTCGGGCAAGAGGGGTTCGTTGCCCTCGATCCACTGCACCTGGCCCTTTTCGTCGATGAAGAGCGCAAGAATGCCGACATGTCGCTCGCCATCGTCCTCGCCGTCCGGCGCGGCAATGACCACGGGCGTCTGCGCCACCGGCGGAATCGACAGCAGCGGGCGCGGCACATAGTTGTCGTGAACTCCCGCAACAAGCGGTGCCTCCGTGTCGAGCGCGGGCTGTGGCGCATCGTCGTAAGCCTTCGTCGTCGGGTCCGACCTCGTGGGCTCGGGCGGCGGAGCAGCGCGAGGGGGGGCGGGCGGGCTGCTGGGAACGGATGACTCTGCCGCTGGCGTCGACCCGGCATGCGCCATCCGACTCACTCTCGTCGTGATGTCCAGTCGCGTGTTCGGCTCGCTCGGCAGCAGTCGCGCCTGAATCTTGCCGGACGAGCCGTGCGGCGTCTGCACCGCCTGCCGGGGCGGCGCCGGAGGCGCACGCATCGCAAGCAGCAGGAGGTGCGCCGCCAGCGACAAGGCAATGCACAGCGGCAACGCGTGGCGCGTGCCTGGCGGCCATCGCGACGCGCGACGAGGCCGGCCTGCTACCGCGTTGATCGCCGTCATGGTCGTCGCAGCATCAATCCGTCAGTTCTCGCCACGACGTCCGATGCGCGCTGCCGGTGCCAGTGTTCGACTTGATCGGCGGAATCTCGCTCTTGATGCTGCCATCGCTGTTCTGGTAGATGATGCGCACATTGCCGTTGCTGTCCTTGATCCAGCTCATGCCGACGATCAAGGCATTGCTGATCCACAGTTCGCCCGCGGGATTGGTTGATCACGCCGCCATTGGCGACGTTGAGGTAATAGCGCCATGACGCACCGCCCGAGTCACAGGCGTTGCCGCTCGGAATGGTCGTGCCAATCGACAGCGTGCTGAACTGCAGGCCCAGGTTGCTCGACACACGCTCGCCCGTCTGCGGCAGGTCCACCCGCCAGCCACCCTTCGTGCCCCAGTCGACCTTGTTGTCGGTGACCGCGGCCGACACCGGCTTGCCGTTCGCATCGTTGCTCAGGGTGAAGGTCTGGATGACGAAGTCGGTGGTGTTCGCGCGCACATCCCCCCAGCCCGAATTGGTAAACGTGTCTCTCACGCCGTAGATGCTTTGCTGCGTGGTGTTCTCGATGTCAGTGACGCCCAGGTAGCGTCCGGTCGCCACGACGACCACCGGGTGGCCCGACACATCCACCGTCTCGAGCTTGATCGTGATGGGCTGTGGTGTATTGACATCGATCTGGAACTTGGCGAGCAGCAGGGCGCTCTTGTTCGGTTGCACCAGGTCGTCGATGTCGAAGCGCCAGAGATTGCCCAGCAGGTCGCCGCCGTAGAAGCGGGTGGCCGTGTTGTCGCTCGGACTGTCGTGCATTGATCTTCGCCAGACCGCTCGGACTGCTGGTGCTGCCCGCGGTCGTGGGGACGTCCATCAGCTTGGCGCCGGTGTTCGCATCGAGCACGAAGAGCCGGCCCTTGCCGTCGGAGGTGTTGTTGTAGCCGGAAGCAAAGACCACCGCCCAGGTGCCGTCCTTTCGCTTGGTAATGACGGGGTTGCCGATGCGCGGCATTTCAGCTCCCTGCCTTGGCGACGGTGGTGGAGGTCATGTATTTGTGCGTTTCGCCACTCGGCAGGGTCCAGTCGATTTCGACGTTCACATCGCCGGTGGGGACGTCCAAGGTGATCGTCCCAGTGCCGCCTGGCAGACCGCTGGCCACCTTGCTTTGCCACTCCTTGCAGCGATCGAGCGATGCGCAGCTGCTGCCGTGGTAGCTCGCGAGATTGTTCATGTCCGACCACATGCGTCCGACAACCTCGCTGGCAAGATAAGCCGCGTCGGCGCGGAGCTTGGACTCGGTCTGGGCCCGAGTCATCGAACCCTGGAGTCCCACCAACCCGAGCACGCCGAGCATGAAGATCAGCAAAGCCACCAACAC
>NZ_JBFUIU010000342.1:0-9347 GCF_056401695.1 Variovorax sp. P4_D9 | reverse complement strand
GCCGCGAGGTCACCAAGAGCGAGCGCCCCGAACTGACGGCCGCCAAGATCATCGTCTCGGGCGGCCGGGCCCTGGGCAGCGCCGAGAAGTTCCAGGAAGTGATGGCGCCGCTGGCCGACAAGCTCAACGCGGGTCTCGGTGCCAGCCGCGCCGCGGTGGACGCAGGCTACGCCCCGAACGACTGGCAGGTCGGCCAGACCGGCAAGATCGTCGCGCCGCAGTTGTACATCGCCTGCGGCATCTCGAGCGCGATCCAGCATCTGGCGGGCATGAAGGACTCGAAGGCGATCGTGGCGATCAACAAGGACGAAGAAGCCCCGATCTTCAGCGTGGCCGACTACGGCCTCGTGGCGGACCTGTTCACGGCCGTGCCGGAACTCGTCAAGGCGCTGTGATGGCCAGCACTCCGGTGAGTGCGATTGATCTTCGCGAGGGCGGCAACCGTCTTGTCGACGGGCCTGCGGGTCCGATGGAGGTCATCATCGATCTGCCGACACAACAGGCGTGCGGCATCGGAATCATCTGCCACCCACAGCCACTACTCGGTGGGAACGCGCCGCACAAGGTTCCGCACTTCCTGGCTCGCGCACTTTACGAGCAAGGCTGGATTGTGGCGCGACCAAACTTCCGCGGGGTGGGCCGCAGCGCGGGCGTGCATGACGCAGGTCGAGGAGAGACCGAAGACGTGCTCGCGTTGCAGGGCATGCTGCATGCCGCCCGCTTGGAACTTCCATTGACTCTGATCGGATTCTCGTTCGGCGCCTTCGTGCAGGCGCGCGTCGCACGCGCGCTCGCCGATGCCAGCATACCGGCGCACCGGGTGTGCCTGGCAGGCATGCCCTTTGGTGAAGTCGAAGGGGGGCGCCGCTACGACACACCCCAGGGACACCTCCCCTATGCGCTTGTCATCCATGGCGAGCACGACGAACGCGTTCCGCTGGCGGCTGTGCTGGACTGGGCTCGCCCCGAGGTCCAGCCAGTTGTCGTCGTCCCCGGCGCAGACCACTTTTTCACTGGCAAGCTGCACATCCTGCGCTCGCTTGTGATGTCCCACCTGGCGAGTTGAGCCAGCAGGAGCGATACGCATGATGAATCACTCAAATTCCAAGCTGGCGAATGCTCGCAGCATCCTCTTTGTTCCCGGCAACCGCCCGGATCGGTTCGAGAAGGCTCTGCACAGCGGCGCGGATGCCATTGTCCTCGACCTTGAAGATGCAGTGCCCGTGAGCGAGAAGCTCGGTGCGCGCGAGGCGATAGAGAAGGCCTTGCCGGCGCTCCGGTTGCTTGGCGTCCCATTGATGGTACGTATCAACGCCGTCGAACAAACCCTGGGACAGGACGACTTGCACTGGCTCGTTCGCCTGGAAGGGCTCGATGGCGTCATGGTTCCTAAAGTGGAGTCGGCCGAGGGGCTTGCGACCGTCAGAAAGCTCCTGCCCTCCGTTCCGATTCTTCCTCTCATCGAGAGCGCGGCTGGCTACGACGCGTTGAATGACATCGGAGGAGCACCTAGCGTACTTCGACTCGTGGTCGGCCATATCGACTTCATGGTCGACTGCGGGCTTCAATGTGATGAGGACCAGTCCGAACTGGCTCCTTTGCGCTTCGCCGTGGCAATGACGACGCGTCTCCGGCGGCTGGCTCCTGCGGTAGATGGGGTGACCGCAGAAGTCGATGACGAGCACCGCCTGCGCGTTGACACCGAAAGAGCCGTTCGTTTCGGCTTCAGCGGCAAGCTGTGCATCCATCCGTGTCAGATCGACGTGGTCCATGACAGCCTGACGCCTTCCGCGGCGGAAATCGCGTGGGCACGTCGCGTCGTCGAGGCAGATGCAGCGGCGGATGGTGCCGCGGTCCAACTCGACGGCCGTATGGTCGACGTGCCGGTCGTGCGACAGGCTCGGCGCACTTTGGGTCGGGCGGGAGAGAGGGCGAATTCATGAGCACGCGCCTCCTGCCGAATGCGATCGCTGGCTATGGCCAGGTGTCGCCGGTCACCGGCGTCCTACCGCCGTCCGAGGGGGTGGTTCGCGCAGGGCAACGCACCGGACCGCACATGCGGGGACGTGACAAGCTGCTGGATTCGTTGGAGTCTGCTTTCGAGGCTTGCGGTATCACTGACGGCGCTACGCTGTCGTTCCACCATCATCTGCGCAATGGCGACTAAGTCCTGAACCAGATCCTAGCCATCGCCGCGCGGCGAGGGCTTCGGGGTCTGACGCTCGCAGCGAGTTCGATCTTCCCCGTCCACGCGCCGCTGGTGGATCACATTCGAGCAGGCGTGGTCACAGGCCTGCACACCGCCTACATGTCCGGGCCCGTGGCCTCGGCGATCTCTCGAGGCGCAATGGCGGCGCCTGTCATCATGACAATGCACGGTGGCCGCGCGCGCGATCGAGTCGGGCGAGCTGCACATCGATGTTGCCTTTGCTGCGGCCCCTGCGGCCGACATCCAGGGAAATCTGAGCGGCGCCGAGGGTCGGGCGGCTTGCGACCCCCTGGGCTACGCATGGTGGATGCCTGGCACGCGGATCGGGTCGTGGCGGTGACGGATCACCTGCTGCCCCAGCCCTCGGAGACGATCGACATTGCACAGGACCGGGTGGATTTCGTGGCGACGGTCGACTCGATCGGCGATCCCCAGGGCATCCTGTCGGGCACGACCCGCCCAACCGAGGACCCGCTGGGGCTGCGCATCGCATCGTCCGCGGCCCAGGTCATCGGGGCGTCCGGCGTGCTGTCAGACGGCTTTTCCATGCAGACGGGAGCCGGCGGCGTATCGATCGCGACCGCGATGTTCGTGAAAGAGCTGGTGCGCCAACGAGGCATACAGGGCAGCTTCGGTGCAGGTGGTGTAACAGGCACGCTGGTCGAAATGCTCGAAGAAGGCTTGTTTCGCGACATCTACGACGTGCAGTGCTTCGACTTGCGTGCGGTCGATTCCAATCGCAGGGATCGACGCCACCTGTCGATGTCGCCGTCGATGTATGGCAATCCGCACTCGCGGGGGCCGCTGGTCGAGCAGCTTGACACGATGTTGCTGGGCGCGGCTGAGGTCGATCTGGACTTCAACGTCAACGTCTCGACAGGCAGCGACAGAGTGATCCTCGGCGGATCCGGCGGACATGCCGACACGGCGGCCGGGGCGCGGCTGGCCGTGGTCACCACGCGCTTGATTTCGCAGCCGGGACCAAAGAAGACAACCCGGCGATCATGTTGCCCTTCATGAAGCCTGTGATGCCGTCGCCATCGAGCGACAGCTGAAGGCGCTGGTGGGAGAAGAGAGCCTTCCGCCGATGCCGCAGCCCCGGAACAACATCATTCTGTAGTCACCCCGTCTCGCCGCTGTGGCTTTGCGCAGACCACAACTCCGGAAAAGGAAGCTCATTCACCAGGGGCGCCAACGTTGCAACGCCTTCAAAGCTTCGGCGCGTCGTCATCAGGTAGCGATACTTCAAGTCAGTGAATGCTTGGGCGATATCCATGAGCGTTTCCCCAAGTTGCTGGAGCGGAGCGTCCGGATAGGGATCCTCATAGATGTCACGCCAGACCTGTTCCACGTCCTGGCTGGGAACATAGGGCGCGCCCAGGTCCCGATCGAGCACATGCTGCGGCACAGTCAATCCGATGCGACTGAAGTACGCCAGGACATCGTCATAGATGCTGGGTTCGGCGAGTGCCGTCTTCAGATGTTCCCAACGTCCCGGCTGGGTCGTGAAGTGCTGCAAGTGACCCGCCTCCTTGATGCCAAGCAGGTAGACCGCGTGTCGATAGATCCAACCCTGAAGGACGCTGCAGGCTCCATGCTTGGCAGAAACCTGCGACAGCATGGCCAGCAGGTCTTTCGGCGTCAACCAGGCGATGGAACGCCATGTGGCGTTCAGAGGCTCGAAGTGTGCGGTCACGCGCCTGAGCGTTCGAGATGCTTCTGTCGGGTTGTCGGCGCGCAGCTGCTTCTGTGCAGCCTGGAGTTCTCTGACGATCAGCATCCAGCAGAGTTCGGACATCTGCGCCGCGACGATGAACCCGAACTCCCCCTGGTGGTTGCTGACGGTCTTCTGGAGCGAGTGAAGCGCATCGGTTTGCAGCCAAGCGCTGTATGGCGTCTGACCGGCTGGCTCGTTCGACGCCTGGGAACTGCCGAGGTTCACCACAGCCCTTCCAGTAGGGCGTCGAGCTTGCCCGTGGCGTTGGTGCCCAGATCGGCGACCTCGTTGGGGTAGTTCTTCTTCAGGAGCGTGGCGACTTCAGGCAGCCTGGCCTTGTCGAGGTCGAATGCGCTGACCCGATCGGGGAGGCCCAGTGCCTTCACCAGGCCCGCGATCCGCTCGGCCAGGTGCGCCGCGGCAAGTTCCTCCCCGGGACGTGCGGCAAAGACCTCGAGCTTGTCGCCGTAGAAATCCGCGCAGGCGCGGATGACGGGCGCGAGGGTGATGCAGGACGTCGCGCTGTGCGGTAGCCCGTAGGTGCCACCGAGGATGTGTCCGATCCGGTGGCTGAGCCCGTAGATGACCGATGCGGGAGAGAAGTAGCACTGCCAGGCACCGAGCTGAAGTTGCAGGAGGTCGTTGGTTGTCACCAACCCCTTGTCGATCGCCTCACGGGTCTGCATCCGCTCGGGCCATTTCTCGAGAACCCGGAGGAATCGCGCCACGCCGCTCGCTGCCATGATCGCGTGTGGATGCTCCCTGGTGACCTTGCGCATTCCTTCGACCGCGTGATCCACGCCCTTGATGGCAGAGGACAGAAGCAGCACACGCGGCGTATCGAGCACGAGCACGGGGTCGATCACGACGACCTTCGGAACCGTTTCACGGACAGCGTAGCTCCGCTTGAACTTCTGCGCACCGTCCGTCTCGGTGATGCCGAAGTAGTGAGAGAACTCGGAGCCCGAGAGCGTCGTGGGCAGCGCCGCGATGGGAAGAAAGCGACCGGTTTTCTCGTGATGCAGATGGGACACTGCTTTTGCCGCGTCGAGTACGGATCCGCCGCCCAAAGCAATGATTGACTCTGCTCCGGCACGCAGGCATGCGTCGAGCCCTCCCTGGACGGCGATGTCTGGGGCGTGTGCAGGAAGTTCCGTGAAGGTGCCGACGCCTTGCTTCACGTTCGGTTGCACGTGGGTCTGATTCAGATTCGCCAACGGCTCGACCGTGAAAGTGATTGCGTGACCAATCCCATAGTCCCCGAGCCGGGCAGCCGTGCTCTGCAGAATGTGCTCGCCCCAGAAGACGCCGTCTTGCGGCAAGCAGTTGTATTGGTTCATTTCGATTGGCCTTTTCAGTTTCAAGACCGAAAAGATAGAGCCGTCACCGTCGCCTCACAAGCCGTCGAAGGTCAAACGCAGCGTCCATGTTGGTGGACGATCGAAGTCCGGTGCAGCCTACTGTTGGTCGAATGCGGTGATGACTGGAATCTCGACTGCCAGGAAATCGACCAACGAACGCACGGCTGGAAGCAGTCCTGTGCGAAAGGGAATCAACGCGGACATTCGCGCGTCCGCGGCCACCCAATCAGGCAAAAGCTGGCGCAAGGTCCCCCCCTGCAGTTCCGATCTGCAGATGTAGCCCGGCAGCGCGGCGATCCCCAGGTTGGCGCATGCCGCTTCCTTGAGCGCGACCATGTTGTTGCTCTGGAACCGGGGGTCGATGGGCATCGTGATTTCTTCACCGTCCGGTCCGCGCAGATGCCATTGCAGTGGTCCGTTGCGCACCATCGAAATGGTCGCATGCTGCGCCAGATCCTCCGGCCGCTCAGGTACGCCCATCTGTTCGAGGTACTTGGGACCTGCGAAGAGATACCAGGGCACGTGGGCGATGGCCCGCTGTACCAATGTGGAATCCTGAAGCGGCGCGGTATGCCCACGGATTGCCAAGTCGAATCCCTCGCCGACGATATCCACGTAGCGATCGGTCGCGATCTCGATGATGCGCACCTTTGGGTGCCGGTTGAGAAAGATGGGCAGAAGATCCCGAAGGGCGAACTGGGCAATCTCGACGGCCGTGGTCAATCGAATCACACCACTGGGTTCCGTCAATCTCTGGCGAACCGCCTCCTCGGCAACCTCCGCGCTGTGCAGCGTCGCAATCGCGTACTGATAGAACTCCTTGCCGATGTCGGTCATGCCGAACTGACGAGAAGTCCTGTTGAGGAGGCGAACGCCCAGGGACGCCTCGAGCTCCTGGACACGGTGGCTCAATGTCGACTTGGGCATGCGAAGGCTCAAGCCCGCGGACGTGAAGCCCCCGCGGTCGACGACCTGTACGAAATAGAAGACATCCTTCAAGTCCAACATGTGACGCCCGATGAAGACGGGCGCAAGTCTACTGCGCCCAGCCAGGTTGATGCGATCCGAGGCGGCCGCATCCCTCCTGGCGTGCCCGCCTCGTTCAGGCGACCGTCTCGGGCGTGCGCTCGTGCGCGCCCGCCAATGCTCTGGCGACCGAGGCGACACGCCTTCCCTGGAAGTCTGCCACTGCGAGATGATCCGCGTCGGGCATCACGGAATCTTTTTGGGAAACGTGGGTCGCGCCGTAGGGCGTACCGGCTTTGAACATCGCCGCGTCGGCATAGCCCAGTGGCACGATGATCAGTCCGAGGTGAGCCATCGGCCCATAGATCGACAGGAGCGTCGACTCGTTGCCCCCGTGCTTGGAGGATGTCGACCCGAACACCGATCCCACCTTGCCATTGAGCTTGCCCTGGAACCAGAGACCGCCGAGCCCGTCGATGTAGGCTTTCAGTTCGGCCGAAATCGACCCGAAGCGCGTCGGTGTTCCGAAGACGATGGCATCCGCCCATTCGGCGTCCGCCTCTGTCGGGGCTTCGTACTTCGCGTTCATTTCGGTGGCCCGTTCCGACCAGCCGGGCGATTGCCGCATGACCTCCGGGCCGACGAACTCCCGCGCCCGGCGAAGCCTGACTTCCGCGCCCGCTGACATCGCGCCTTCGGCAATGGCCTTGGCAAGAAGCTCGGTGGAGTTGTTGCGGGAATAGAAAGCGATGAGAACCTTTGTTTTTGACATGGGATTGACCTGTATCTGTTGAGGAGGATCGAGCTCCACCCCGGCGTTGCTGGCCGCGTCCGTGCAGACCCGCGGGGACCTCGTGCCGGGAAGAAGCAACTTTGAAAGTGATTGGGTTCTGAACCAGGGGCGGCGAGCGTTGGGGGACGAACTCAGACCGCGATTGGTTCCAGGCGGCCGAGCAACTCCTGCTTGCGCTCACGAAGCCACGGCGGAAGCTGAAACTCCGTGCCGAAGTGCCCGGGTTCCTCGTCGATCGCGAATCCGATGTCGATGGTTGCCGCCTCGAACATCACACCGCCGGGCATTTTGAAATACATCGAGCGAAAGTAGTTGCGGTTGACCGACTCGGAAGTGTCGATGTGGCCCATCGACATCAGCCTTTCCTTGATGATCATCTGCTGTTCGACGTTGTCTACCGCGAAGGCCACATGATGGATCGTGCCTTCACCGTAGATGGACGAGCCCTGCAGGCGGTCCGGCTCGTGAAGGAACTCGACGACGGTGCCTGGCGTGCCGTCGGCGGTTTCAAAGCGGTGGTAAGGACCGGACTCTCTGGCATACCGGAATTCCAGTGCATCCTGCATGAAGATGATGGATTCGGCGACCTCGCGAAGCGACAAGGTGATGCTGTGCACGCCGCGAATCGCGAACTCCTGCGGAATGTCGCTGGCCGAGCAGGGCGGGCGAGCGTCTCGGTCGGACGCCACGAGGTCGAACTCGATGCCACAGGGATGCTGGAAGCGCTGCCGCGGTTCGCCGAAGCGCTCGACCACTTCCTTGTCGAAGGCGATGCCCTTAGCGCCGAAGCGTTCGCGCCAGAAGTCCAGGGAGCCCCTGGGCACGGAATAGTTGATGACCTTGATCTGACCCGAGCCCCGTCGCCCCTTCACGCCTTTTTGCTTGAATGGAAACGAGGTCACCAGGGTGCCCGCATCGCCCTGGGGATTGCCGTAGTAGAGGTGGTAGACGGGCTCCTCGCCGTCAAGAAGAACGGTCTTCTTGACGAGGCTCTGTCCCAGCAGCTTGACGTAGAAGTCCACATCCTCCTGTGCGCCGCTGACACAGGCGGTCAGGTGGTGGAAGCCTTTGATGATTGACATTGGATCTCCTGTGAATGATTCAGTGGTTGCAATGAGAGCCTTTGCGGACGCTTGCCGCTATGCGTCGATGAAGGAAGTGAATTCGTCCGTCTCCACCTTGTGCAGGTTCATCCGGTTCTCGGGCAGGCTGTTGTCGGCCCAGCCGAGCGACATGCCGGCAATCACCATCTGGTCTTCGGGAATGCCGAGTTCGGTACGCAGCACGGGGTATTGCAGCGACCAGATCTGCTGCGGGCAGGTGTCGAGCCCTCGGCCCTTGGCTGCCAGCATGATGTTCTGCAGGAAGCATCCGTAGCAGATGAAGCTTGCCCATTCGAGACACCGGTCCATCGTGAAGATGATGCCCACCGGTGCATCGAAGAACAGGAACTGGCGCTCGACGTCGCGCATGCGACCTGTCTTGTCGCTTCGATCCACGCCTTGCRCATCGCCGAGCTGGCCGCGAAAGGTGTTGAAGCGGGTCGAGTACGGCTCGGGGAGCGGCTGCGGAAAGAAGGGGTACTCGGGTGCCAGCTTCTCGGGGCCGGCGCGAAACGCCGCCACCGCCGCCTGGGTCACCCGTTCACGTGCGCGCCCGGTCACGACATAGCAGCGCCAGGGTTGCGTGTTGCTCGAACTCGGTGCGTACTTTGCAGTGGAAAGTATCTCTCTGACCATGTCGAGCGAGACGGGTCGATCGAGAAAGCCGCGCTTGGTGCGCCGCTCGCGGATCAAGTCATCAATGAACGGGTTTGCATTCAACTCGAAATTCTCCATCCGAAGGTTCGCTGACATGGTGGGTTCCTCTTGTGTGACGCTGGGGTGAAAAGCAGGGAGATCGTAGGGACGCGGCGATCGGTTGAGAAGGCGTCAACGCTTGTACGCAGGGTTCCGGATTGACGAACGATCGATGCCGCAACGGAGCCGCCAGAAGCTCGTCAGCGTTGCCTGGCCATGTGCGGACAAGCGGGAGGCGGGTCGCCGATGAAGGTGCGCGCCGACCACAGTTCGGGAAATGGAATCTCGTCCATCGTGGGCACCAGCCATGCGACGCCTTCGGTGTCGAAGTAGGCCGGTCGTGCGCCGAAGGTCCGGCGCGTCGCCGTCAGGTGGCGATACTTCCAATTGCTGAATCCCTCGGCGATATCGGCGAGCGTTTCACCGAGCTGCTGGAGTTCGATGTTCTTGTCCGGGTCCGCGTAGATGTCGCGCCAGACCCGCGTAGATGTCGCGCCAGACC
>NZ_JBFUIU010000341.1:0-9373 GCF_056401695.1 Variovorax sp. P4_D9 | reverse complement strand
GGCCGCATGCGCAAGCAGGAGCTGATGTTCGCGATCATCAAGAAGCGCGCCAAGGCCGGCGAGCAGGTTTTCGCCGACGGCGTGCTCGAGATCCTGCCGGACGGCTTCGGCTTCCTGCGCAGCCCCGACACCAGCTTCACCGCCAGCACCGACGACATCTACATCTCGCCGAGCCAGGTGCGCCGCTTCAACCTGCACACCRGCGACATGATCGAAGGCGAAGTGCGCACGCCCAAGGACGGCGAGCGCTACTTCGCGTTGACCAAGCTCGACAAGGTCAACGACGGGCTGCCCGAGAACAACAAGCACAAGGTGATGTTCGAGAACCTGACGCCGCTGTTCCCGAAGGAGCAGATGAAGCTCGAGCGCGACGGCTTCAAGGGCGAAGAGAACATCACGGGTCGGATCATCGACATCATCGCGCCGATCGGCAAGGGCCAGCGCGCCCTGCTGGTGGCGCCGCCCAAGAGCGGCAAGACGGTGATGATGCAGCACATCGCGCACGCGATCAGCGCCAACTATCCCGAAGTCCACATGATGGTGCTGCTGGTCGACGAGCGGCCCGAAGAAGTGACCGAGATGCAGCGCACCGTGAAGGGCGAGGTCATTGCCTCGACCTTCGACGAGCCCGCCGCCCGCCACGTGCACGTCGCCGAAATGGTGATCGAGCGCGCCAAGCGCCTCGTCGAGCTCAAGAAAGACGTCGTGATCCTGCTCGACTCGATCACCCGCCTGGCCCGGGCCTACAACAACGTCGTGCCGTCCTCGGGCAAGGTGCTGACCGGCGGTGTCGACTCCAATGCGCTGCAGCGTCCCAAGCGCTTCCTGGGCGCTGCCCGCAACGTCGAAGAAGGCGGCTCGCTGACCATCATCGGCACCGCGCTGATCGACACCGGCAGCCGCATGGACGAAGTGATCTTCGAAGAGTTCAAGGGCACCGGCAACTCTGAAATCCACCTCGACCGCCGGCTCTACGAGAAGCGCGTGTTCCCCTCGATCCAGCTCAACCGCAGCGGCACCCGCCGCGAAGAGTTGCTGCTGGCGCCCGAGATCCTGCAGAAGACCCGCATCCTGCGCCAGCTCATGTACAACATGGACGAGATCGAGTCGATGGAACTCATGCTCAAGAACATGAAGGCGACCAAGACCAATGTCGAGTTCTTCGACATGATGCGTCGAGGGGGCTGAGCCCCCCATCGTCTTCAGCGCGCTGGCGTCTTGTCAGCGCGCAGCCAGGGCCCGGCCTTCCGCCGCGCTTTGGCGACCCAGATCGAGCAGTTCCATCAGCTCGACCGCCTGCTCCGGCGTCACCGGATTCGGGCCCTTTCCCAGGATCGCATCGCGCACCGCCGCGTAGTAGCTTACGTAGTCGCCTGCCTGCGTGGGCAGCTTCTGCGTCTGCGTTCGGCCGTCGAGGCCGACTAGCGTGAGTTCGCCATCGACCGGATCGGCGCCCCACTGCGCATCGCCGGGTCGACCGCCGGCGCGCAGCGCGTCTTCCTGTGGATCGACGCCGCGCTTGACGTAGCTGCCGCGCGTGCCGTGAACGATGTAGCGCGGTGCCGCGAAGGCCGCCAGCGTGGTCGCGTGCAGCACCACCCGCAGGGGCGCGTGCTCGCCGCTTTCGTAGCGCAGCACGGCGTGAAAATAGTCCTCCACCAGCGCGCGCTCGCGCAGCGCCGCGGTGTCGAGCTGCAGCGTGTCGGGGCGGCCGAAGAGCTGCAGCGCCTGGTCGACCAGGTGCGCGCCGAGATCGACCCACAGTCCGGCGCCTGGCACCGGCTGCTCGCGCCAGCGCTCGCGCACCTGCGGCCGGAAGCGATCGAAGTGCGACTCGAAGTACACCGGGCGTCCGAGCTCGCGGCGCGCCAGCAGGCCGCGCAGGCTCAGGAAGTCAGAGTCGAAGCGCCGGTTCTGGTAGACCGACAGCAGCCGGCCCTGGCGGGTCGCCAGCGCGGCCAGTTCGCGCGCTTGGGCCGCATCGAGGGTAAAGGGCTTGTCGACCACCACATGCTTGCTGGCGTCCAGCGCCGCCCGGGCCAGCGGATGGTGCTGCGCATTCGGCGCGGCGACCACCACGAGGTCGATGTCGGGGCGGCGCAACAGTGCCTCGACATCCGGAACCACGGGGACACTTGGCCAGTCGGCGTGGACCTTGTTCGGCTGGGAGCTCGCCACGGCACCCAGTTCGAGGCCGGGAACTGCTGACAGCACCGGCGCATGAAAGGTCTGGCCGGCGAATCCGTAGCCGACCAGACCGGCTTTCAGGGTGGGAATCGACATGGTGAACGGGCCTCTGGCGCTGAAACGGCCCAGTATGCGATAATTGAGGGCTTAGCGAAAAGTGCTGCGTGGGCGTTGTGCCTCGCTGTGGCTCTCGCATCGACCCACAAGGAAATGATCATGGCTAAAGAAGGCATTCACCCCAACTACCGCGAAGTTCTGTTCGTCGACCTGTCGAACGGCTTCAAGTTCGTGACCCGTTCGTGCGCGAATACCAAGGAAATGGGCAAGACCGACGACGGTCGCGAACTGCCTCTCTTCAAGCTCGATACCTCGAGCGAGTCGCACCCCTTCTACACCGGCACGCAAAAGTCGGTCGACAACATGGGCGGCCGCGTCGAGAAGTTCCGCAACCGCTTCGGCAAGACCACCGGCGCCGCCTCCAAGTAAGGCGGGCGCTTCCGCGTCGAGGGCAGCCCGGTTTACCGCGCTGCCCTTTTTTTTGTTTCGCTCTTCCACGCCCGACCCCGCCCCTTGAACCAGCCGACGCCAGCGATCGTTGCCCAGAGCGCCGTGCGCCGCCTGCCGCGGGTCGCGCTGCTGCTGCTCTGCGCCGCCTACCTGATGCCGGGGCTGGTCGGGCGCGGACCATGGAAGAGCGCCGACATCACCGCCTTCGGCTTCATGGCCGAGCTGGCACAAGGCGGCGGCGGCATCGCACGCTGGCTGGATCCTATGCTGCTCGGCCTGAGGCCCGAGACACCGGCACTGCTGCCCTACTGGATCGGCGCCTGGGCGATCAAGGTCGCACCGGCCTGGATGAACCCCGACCTCGCGGTGCGCATCGCCTTTGCACTGCTGCTGTGGGGTACCCTCAGCGCAACCTGGTACGCCGTCTACTACCTGGCGCGCACCTCGCGCGCGCAGCCGGTGGCTTTTGCCTTCGGCGGCGAGGCGCGACCGACCGACTATGCCCGCGCCATCGCCGATGGCGCCGTGCTGGCGCTGATCGCCTCGCTGGGCCTGGCGCAGCTGGGCCACGAAACCACGCCGGCACTGGCCCAGCTGTTCTTCGCCTCGCACCTGTTCTACGGTGTCGCGGCGCTGCCCTATCACCGCGTCGGCGCCTTCGTCGCGCTGCTGGTCGGCAGCGCGGGCCTGGCGTTGTCGGGCGGCCCGACCGTCGGCCTCGGCCTGGGCCTCGGCTGCGTCGGGCTGCTGGCGGCGGAGCGCTGGGGTAGCCGCGCCGACGAGACATCCGAATCCGAACCGACCTACAGCTTCGGGGCCATTGCCGCCGTGCTGGGCGCGACCCTGCTGGTCGCCGCGCTCGCGGCCGGATTCGGCCTCTTCCAGTGGAAGATCGACCTTCCCGGCAGCGACCCCCACACGCGCTTGATCGCCGATTTGCGCAGCCAGGCCAAGCTGCTGCTGTGGTTCACCTGGCCGACCTGGCCACTGGCCGTCTGGACCCTCTGGCGCTGGCGCCGGCAGCTGCTGGCCCGCCATGTGGCGCTGCCGCTGTGGTTCGCACTGATGCCGCTGCTGGCCACCTGGACCACGGATTTCTCCGAGCGTTCCCTGCTGCTCGGCCTGCCGGCCTTCGCCACGCTGGCCGCCTTCGCGCTGCCGACCTTGCGGCGCAGCGTGGCGGCCTTGATCGACTGGTTCACGTTGCTGTTCTTCACCGGTTTCGCGATCATCATCTGGGTGATGTGGGTCGCGATGCAGACCGGCGTGCCGGCCAAGCCGGCGGCCAACGTCGCCAAGCTCGCGCCGGGCTTCGTCCCGCAATTCTCCGCCACGGCCTTTGTCTTCGCCCTGGCCGCGACCATGGCCTGGGCCTGGCTGGTCCGCTGGCGCACCGGGCGCCATCGCGCCGCCCTTTGGAAGACGCTGGTGCTGCCGGCCGGCGGCGTCGCCCTGTGCTGGATGCTGCTGATGACGCTGTGGCTGCCGCTGCTCGACTTCGCGCGCAGCTATGCGCCCCAGGTGCGCGCGATCTCCGACAAGATCGGCCAGACCGAGTGCATCTCCGAGCTCGCGCTCAGCCGGCCCCACGTTGCGGCCCTGCGCCACCACGGCAATTTCAAGCTGCATTCGCTCGGGACCGAGCCGGCCTGCCCCTGGCTGCTGGTCAGCCCCGACGCGATTGCCCGCCTGCACGACATCGTGAACCTCGACGGCTGGCGCCTGATCGGCACGCTGCGCCGCCCCACCAGCCCGAGCGACGACCTGCTGCTCTACCAACGCATCGCGCCCGGCGGTGGCTAGCCTTGGGAGCGGCCCGGCGGTCGCCAGCGAGCGGCGGGTGATCGCGCGCCACGCCGCGACGGTGCTGGTCGGCCAGCTCGCGGTGATGGCCTTCGGCGTCACCGACACGATCGTGGCCGGCCGCTACGCCGAAGGCGCTTTGGCCGCCTTGTCGGTCGGCTCGGCGATCTTCATCAGCGTCTACGTCTCGCTGATGGGTGGATTGCAGGCGTTGCTGCCGGTGTGGGCCGAACTGCACGGCGCCCGGCGCACCTCGGAGGTCGGCCGCTCGGTACGGCAGTCGCTCTACCTCTGCGCCGGAGCGATCGCGCTCGGCATGGCGCTGCTGCTGTTCCCGGCGCCGCTGCTGCGCTGGACCGAGGTTCCGCCGGCGATGCGCGCCGAGGTCGAGGCCTACCTGCAGGTGCTGRCCTTTTCGCTGGCGCCGGCGCTGCTTTTTCGCCTCTTCAGCACCCTCAACCAGAGCCTGGGCAAGCCGCAGCTCGTGACTTGGCTGCAGCTGGCCTCGCTGGGTCTGAAGCTGCCTCTGTCGATCTGGTTCACCTTCGGTGGCGCCGGGCTGCCGGCGATGGGGCTGGTCGGTTGCGGCTGGGCCACGCTGGTCGTCAACTACACGATGCTCGGCGCCGCCGTCTGGCTGCTGCGCAGCGATCCGTTCTATACCGGGTACCGCTTCTGGCAACGGATCGAGCCGCCCGACTGGCGGCAGCTGCGCCAGTTCGCCCGGCTCGGCGTGCCCGCCGGCCTGTCGGTGCTGGTGGAGGTGACCTCGTTCACCTTGATGGCGCTGTTCATCGCCCGCCTTGGCACCACGGCCTCGGCCGCGCACCAGATCGCGGCCAACCTCACGGCCGTGGCCTACATGATGCCGCTGTCGCTGTCGATCGCGACCAGCGCGCGCGTCAGCTTCTGGCTCGGCGCCGGCCAGGCCGCGCTGGCGCGCCGTGCCTGCCAGCGGGGCTTCGAGCTGACCGTGTTCTTCGCCCTGGTGTTCGCCGGCGGCATGGCGGCGCTGCGCTGGCAGCTCACCGGCGTCTATTCGGCCAACCCGGCGGTGGAGGCACTTGGCGCGACGCTGCTGCTGGCGACCGCGCTCTATCACCTGGCGGACGGCCTACAGACCTTGTGCGTCTTCGTGCTGCGCTGCTACCGCGTCACCGTGGCGCCGCTGGTGCTCTACTGCGCGCTGCTGTGGGGCGTGGGTCTCGGTGGCGGCTATCTGCTGGCTTATCGCGGCATCGGGAACTGGACCGCGATGCAGTCGCCGCTCGCCTTCTGGCTCATGGGTGCGCTGGCATTGGCTTTCACCGCAGCTCTGTTCATCGCCTTGCTGCTGTCCACCCTCAAGCGACGGCGCTGAGCGCCGAGGCCTGCCGCAGCCGCGCCACCGGGAACACGAGCGCAAAGCGCGAGCCCTTGCCGAGCGTGCTCTCGATGCGCAGTTCGGCGCCGTGGCGCTGGGCGATGTGCTTGACGATCGCCAGGCCGAGGCCGGTGCCGCCGGTCTCACGCGAGCGGCTGCGGTCGATGCGATAGAAGCGCTCGGTCAGGCGCGGCAGGTGCTCGGCCGCGATGCCCGGGCCGCTGTCGCGCACCGCGTACTCGCCCCGCCCGTCGGGAAGCAGGCGCCAGCTCACGGCGACTTCGCCGCCGCCCGGCGTGTAGCGGATGGCGTTGCTGACGAGATTCGACATCGCGCTCTGCAACTCGGTCGGCGCGCCGGCGATCTCGCAGTCGGACTCCAGCGTGAACGACAGCCGGTGGCCCTGCGCGCTCAGGCGGCTCGACAAGCCCCTGCCCTCGTCCTCGCACTGCGCCATCAGGGCCCGCATGCGGGTCCAACGATTGGCTGGCGGGGCCGCGCTGCCTTCCAGCCGCGAGAGCGTCAGGAGATCGTTGACCAGGGTCTCCATGCGGTGCGACTGTTGCGCCATCAGGCCGAGATAGCGGGCGCGCTCCTTGGCGTCCAGCGGCAGGTTCTGCAGCGTCTCGACGAAGCCGGCTAGAACGGTGAGGGGTGTCCGGATCTCGTGCGAGACGTTGGCGACGAAGTCGCGCCGCATTGCCTCGGCCTGCTCGAGCGAGGTGATGTCACGGGTCAACAGCATGCGCCGGTTGCCGGCATAAGGATGCACCTGCACCGACAACCGCGCCGGATGGCTGCGCTGTTGCGGCCCCTGAGCATCGATCACGACATCCCGGCTGTAGTTCCAGGAGGCCAGGTAGGCAACGAAGGCCGGGTCGCGCACCAGGTTCGCCATGTGCTGCAGCAGGTCGCGTTCGGCGTCGATGCCGAACTGCCCGGCGGCGGTCTGGTTGCACCATTCGATGCGGCCCTGCTCGTCGAGCAGCACGACGCCGTTCGGCGACGCCTGGATGGCGGCGAGGAACTCCTGCAGCCGGTCCTCGGCCTGGCGGGTCTGCTGCTCGCGCTCGCGCAGCAGCTTGCGGATGCGCTCGGACAGTTCGCCCCAGACGCCTGGGCCGCGCGAGGGCAGCCCTGCGGCATCGGTGCGCAGCACGTTCAGCAGTCGCCGCGCTCGCCAGGCATCGAGCAGCAGCCACAGGAGCACGCCGAGCCAGGCGCCGAGCCAGGCGTAGTGCCAGTTCAGGACAGCCGTGGCAAGGCCGCCGCCGAGAGCGGAAGCCGTGAGGAAAGTGGCGATACGGAACGGCATGCCGGACGATTATCCCGCCCGGTCGGCGCCGGCCGGGCCAGTGGCGCGGTGGACTCTCAGACGGTCGCCTGGGCGGTCAGCCGGTAGCCGGCGCCGCGCACGGTCTCGACCATCGGCGCAGCGGCGCCCAGCGATTCGCGCAGTCGCTTGACGTGCACGTCGACCGTGCGCTCCTCGATGTAGACGTGGTCGCCCCACACCTTGTCGAGCAGTTGGGCGCGACTGTGGACGCGTTCGGCGTGCTGCATCAGGAAACCCAGCAGCTTGAATTCGGTCGGTCCGACCTTCAGCGGCACGCCCTGCCAGGTGACGCGGTGGGTGCCGGTGTCGAGCACCAGTTCGCCGATCTCGACCCGCTCGGCCACGGCTTCGGGCGCCCGGCGGCGCAGCACGGCACGGATCCGCGCCAGCATCTCCTGGGTCGAAAAGGGCTTGGTGATGTAGTCGTCGGCGCCGGCGTCGAGCCCGGCCACCTTGTCGGGCTCGTCGCCGCGCGCAGTCAGCATGAGGATCGGGATGGCCTTGGTGCGCGGGTCCTTGCGCCACTGGCGCGCCAGCTGCAGGCCGCTCTGGCCCGGCAGCATCCAGTCGAGCAGCACCAGGTCGGGCAGCAAGGCGTCGATCTCGCGCTGCGCCGACGCGCCGTCCTCGGCCCAGATCGGCTCGAAGCCGTTGTGGCGCAGGTTGACGGCGATCAGTTCGGCGATCGACGACTCGTCTTCGACGATCAGGATCCTTGGTTTCTTCATGAATTCAGTGGGTGCCGGATCATTGCAATGCCGACTCGATGTCCTGCATGGAAGTGTGCCGCACATCGGCGCCCTTGACGATGTAGATGATGAACTCGGCGATGTTCTTGGCGTGGTCGCCGATGCGCTCGATCGCCTTGGCCAAGAACAGCAGGTCGAGGCTGGCGGAGATCTTGCGCGGGTCTTCCATCATGTAGGTGACCAGCTTGCGCACGAAGCCATCGAACTCCTTGTCGATCAGGTCGTCGTCCTTGAGGATCGACAGCGCCGCCGCGGTGTCGAGCCGCGCGAAGGCGTCGAGCGCCTTGCKCAGCAGGCCCGAAGCCAGGTCGGCGGCGATGCGCAGCTCGCTCGACGGCAGCGCGCGGGCCGATCCGCTCTCGATGATCGACTTGACCATGCGCGCGATCTTGTTCGCCTCRTCGCCGACGCGCTCGAGGTTGGCGGTGGTCTTGGAAATCGCGATCAACAGGCGCAAATCGCGCGCGGTCGGCTGGCGGCGGGCGATGATCGACGACAGCTCGCGGTCGATCTCGATCTCCATCGCGTTGACGCGGTGCTCGGTCTCGCTGACGCGCTCGGCGGCCTCGGCGTCGAACTCCTGCAGCGCATAGACCGCCTGGTGGATCTGGGCCTCGACCATGCCGCCGAGCTCCATCACGCGCGACGAGACCGTGTTGAGTTCGCTGTCGAACTGGCTGGAAAGATGCTTCTCGGTCATTGCTGTCCCCTTAGCCGAATCGGCCGGTGATGTAGTCCTCGGTCTCCTTGCGCTTCGGCTTGAAGAACAGGTCTTCGGTGGCGCCGAACTCGATCAGGTCGCCCAGGTACATGTAGGCGGTGTAGTCGCTGCAGCGCGCCGCCTGCTGCATGTTGTGGGTCACGATGACCACTGTGTACTCGCTTTTGAGCTCGGCGATCAACTCCTCGATTTTCGCCGTGGAAATCGGGTCGAGTGCCGAGCAGGGTTCATCGAGCAGCATCACCTCGGGCTTGATCGCAATGCCGCGGGCAATGCACAGCCGCTGCTGCTGGCCGCCCGAGAGGCCCGAGCCGCTTTGCTGCAGCTTGTCGCGCACCTCGGTCCAGAGCGCGGCCTTCTTGAGCGCCCATTCGACCCGGTCATCCATCTCCGACGCGCTGAGGTTCTCGAACAGCTTGACGCCGAAGGCGATGTTGTCGTAGATCGACATCGGGAACGGCGTCGGCTTCTGGAACACCATGCCGACCTTGGCGCGGATCAGGGCCACGTCCTGCTTCGATGTCAGCAGATTCTCGCCGTCGAGCGCGATGGTGCCCTCGGCGCGCTGCTCCGGATAGAGCTCGAACATCCGGTTGAAGGTGCGCAGCAGGGTCGACTTGCCGCAGCCCGACGGGCCGATGAAGGCCGTCACCTTGTTCTCGGGAATCTCGAGGTTGATGCCCTTGAGCGCGTGGAACTTGCCGTAG
>NZ_JBFUIU010000340.1:0-9383 GCF_056401695.1 Variovorax sp. P4_D9 | reverse complement strand
CGAGTACACGCCGATCGGCCGGGTGGTCGACGAGCGTGCGATCGCCAACGCCATCGTCGGGCTGCTGGCCACGGGCGGCTCGACCAACCACACGATCCACCTGGTCGCGATCGCGCGCGCCGCGGGCATCCCCATCAACTGGGACGACTTCCGCGACCTGTCCGAGGCGGTGCCACTGCTGGCGCGCGTCTATCCGAACGGCAAGGCCGACGTCAACCAGTTCCACGCCGCGGGCGGCATGGGCTACGTGATCGGCGAACTGCTGGACGCCGGGCTGCTGCACGGCGATACCTTGACGGTGGCCGGCGCCGGCCTGGCCCGCTACCGCCAGCAGCCGGTTCTGGACGACGCCGGCCGGCTGGCCTGGCGCGACGCGCCGCGCGCCAGCGCCGATGCCGCCATCCTGGCGCCGGCATCGGCGCCCTTCAGCCTCGACGGCGGGCTGAAGCTGCTCACCGGCAACCTCGGCCGCGCCGTCATCAAGACCTCGGCAGTCAAGCTCGAGCACCGCGTGGTGCAGGCGCCGGCGATCGTGTTCGACACGCAGGAGGCGGTGATCGCCGCCTTCGATCGTGGCGAGCTGCAGCGTGACTTCGTCGCCGTGGTGCGCTTCCAGGGACCGCGCGCCAATGGCATGCCCGAGCTGCACAAGCTCACGCCGATCCTGGGCGTCCTGCAGGACCAGGGCTTCCATGTCGCGCTGGTCACCGACGGGCGCATGTCCGGTGCTTCGGGCAAGGTGCCCGCGGCGATCCACGTCACGCCCGAGTGCCTGGCGGGCGGGCCGCTCGCGCGGGTGCGCGACGGCGACCTGATCGTGCTGGACRGCGAGCGCGGCGTGCTCGGGGCCCGCGTCGGCGCCGCCGAGTGGCAGTCGCGCCAGCCGGGCGTCGCCGACCTCGGCGAGTCCCGCCACGGCATGGGCCGCGAGCTGTTCGCGGCATTTCGCGCCAATGCGATGGGCGCCGAGGAGGGCGCCATCACCTTCCACGCGGCCGAGCCCGGCACGTCGGCCACCCCGGCACACGTCGCGCCCGTTCACGACCATTTTGTATTTGCACAAGGAGCCACGAAATGAACATCCTGAGCATCATGCGCAACGGACCGGTGATCCCGGTCATCGTCATCGACCGGCTCGAGGATGCGGTGCCCTTGGCGCGCGCGCTGGTGGCCGGCGGCGTCCGGGTGCTCGAGCTGACCTTGCGCACGCCGGTGGCGCTGAGGGCGATCGAGGCCATCGCCAACGAGGTCGAAGGCGCGATCATCGGCGTCGGAACGATCACGCGGCCGGAGGACTTCGACGCCTCGGTCAAGGCCGGCGCCTTGTTCGGCGTCAGTCCGGGCCTGACGCCGGAGCTGATCGCGGCAGCCAGGGACAGCTCGCTGCCTTTGCTGCCCGGCGTGATGACGCCATCGGACGTGATCGCCGCGCGCGCAGCGGGCTTCACCGAACTCAAGCTCTTCCCGGCGCAGCAGGCCGGCGGCGTGGGCATGCTCAAGGCCCTGGGCGGGCCCTTTCCCGAGTTGAGCTTCTGCCCGACCGGCGGCATCGGCGCCACCACGGCGCCGGATTTTCTGGCCCTGCCCAACGTGGTCTGCGTCGGCGGGTCCTGGCTGACGCCGGGCGACGCGGTCGCCGCTCGCGATTGGGGCCGCATCAGCGCGCTGGCACGCGACACCGTGCGTCTCGGCCAGGCCGCCTGAACCCGATCGACGACGTCGCGCACCCGGCGACACCCACCAAGGATTCTTCAATGCCCCAAGTCAATTCATTCGATCTGCTGCTGTTCGGCGGCACCGGCGACCTTGCCATGCGCAAGCTGCTGCCGGCCCTGTACTTCCGCCACCGCGACGGCGACCTGCCCCCGCATGGCCGGATCCTGGGCCTGGCGCGCGAGCAGCTCGGGCGCTCCGACTTCATCGCGAAGGTGAAGTCGAGCTTTGCCAGCTTCGTGCCCGCCGCGGACATGGACGAAGCAGCCTTCGCGACCTTCGCCGAACGCCTCGACTACGCCAAGGTGGAGGCGAATACGCCCGAGGATTTCGATGCGCTGGCGGAAGTATTGAAGGATTCGCCGGCCGAGGTCCGGGTCTTCTTCCTGTCCACCGCGCCGGACTTCTTCGCGCCGATATGCAAGAACCTCGCGGCAGCCGGGCTGGCCACCGCCAACTCGCGGGTCGTGCTCGAGAAGCCCCTCGGGCGCGACCTGGCCTCGGCGCAGAGGATCAACGAGGACGTCGGCCGCGTGTTCACCGAGCCGCAGATCTTTCGCATCGATCACTACCTGGGCAAGGAGCCGGTCCAGAACCTGCTCGCGCTGCGCTTCGCCAATGCCCTGCTGGAGCCGCTGTGGAACCGGACCTGGGTGCGCAACGTGCAGATCACGATCGCCGAGCAGGTCGGGGTCGAGACCAGAGGCGAGTTCTACGACCGCACCGGCGCGCTGCGCGACATGGTGCAGAACCATCTGCTGCAGTTGCTGTGCATCGTGGCGATGGAGCCGCCGACCTCGATCCATCCGGATGCGGTGCGCGACGAGAAGCTCAAGGTGCTGCGGGCGCTGACGCCCTTCACGCAGGCCGACGTCGGCTCGCGCACCGTGCGCGGCCAGTACCGCGCCGGCACCGTCAACGGCCATGCCGTGCCGGGCTACCTCGAGGAAGCCGGCATTCCGCCCGACACGGGCACCGAGACCTATGTGGCGATCCGCGCGGAGCTCGAGAGCTGGCGCTGGTCGGGCGTGCCTTTCTACCTTCGCACCGGCAAGCGCATGGCCGAGCGCTCGGCCGAGATCGTGGTGAACTTCCGCTCGGTGCCGCATTCGATCTTTCCGTCCAACGGCACTGAATCGGCGGGCAACCGCCTGGTCATCCAGCTCCAGCCGGAAGAGAGCCTCAAGCTGTTCATGATGGCCAAGGTGCCCGGCGACACCATGAACCTCCGGCCGGTCGGCCTGAACCTGGACTTCGCCGAGCAGTTCAAGCAGCGTCCGATGGAAGCCTACGAACGCCTGCTGCTGGACGCGATCCGGGGCAACCTGACGCTGTTCATGCGTCGCGACGAACTCGACGCCGCCTGGCGCTGGTGTGAGCCGATCCTGAACGGCTGGGGCGCCTCGGGCGAGGCGCCCCGGCCCTACAGCGCCGGATCGTGGGGACCTGCCGCTTCCAGCGCGCTGGTCGGACGCGACGGTGCCTCATGGCGGGAAGAGTCCTGAACCCGGGCACGCCGCGCGATTCCTCCCGATCGACCCGCAAACTTCCACCCGAGACGAGCCATGCACACACCCCGCTGCGACCAAACCCAGGCCTGGGCCGCCCTGCGCGACCACTACGACGCGCACGGCCGAGACTTCGACCTGCGCGAGGCCTTCGCCCGCGACCCCGGCCGCTTCGATGCGCTGGGGGTCGAGGCTCCCGGCATGTTCGCCGACCTGTCGAAGAATCGCATCGACGCCGCGTCGATGCGCCTCCTGCTCGACCTGGCGCGCGAGTGCGAGCTCGCGCAGCGGCGCGACGCGATGCTGGCCGGCGCCGCCATCAACACCACCGAGGACCGGGCCGTGCTGCACACCGCGCTGCGCGCGCCGCGCGGGCAGGGGCCCTTCAGCGACGAGGTGCACGGCGTGCTCGACGCCATGCTCGGCTACGCCGAGTCGGTGCGCGACACCCGGGCCAGCGGCATCCGCCACATCGTCAACATCGGCATCGGCGGCAGCGACCTCGGGCCGCAGATGGCGGTGCCGGCCCTGGAGGCCTTCGCGCATCCAGAGCTCGGCTTCCACTTCGTCTCCAATGTCGACGGCCACGACATCAGCGCGGTGCTGCGCCACCTGCGTGCGGAAGAAACCCTGTTCGTGATCGCCAGCAAGACCTTCACCACGCAGGAGACCATGGCCAATGCGCATGCGGCCAAGGCCTGGTTCGCGGCCCACGGCGGCACCGACACGGCGAAGCACTTCGTGGCGACGACCACCAACGTCGCGGCGGCGGCCCAGTTCGGCATCACGACCACCTTCGGCTTCTGGGACTGGGTGGGCGGGCGCTACTCGCTGTGGTCTGCCATCGGCCTGCCGATCGCGCTGGCGATCGGCRCCGACAACTTCCGTGCAYTGCTGGCCGGCGCCCACGCGATGGACCGGCACTTCGCGACGGCGCCGCTCGAGAAGAACCTGCCGGTGCTGCTGGGCCTGATCGACGTCTGGTATCGCAACTTCCACGGCTTCACGAGCCGCAGCGTCGCGCCCTACCACCAGGGACTGAAGCGGCTGCCGGCCTACCTGCAGCAGCTGGAAATGGAATCGAACGGGAAGTGCGTCGACCTCGACGGCAACCCCGTGCCCTTCGCGACCAGCCCGGTGGTGTGGGGCGAGCCCGGCACCAACGGCCAGCACGCCTACTTCCAGATGCTGCACCAGGGGAGCGACGTGATCCCGGTCGAGTTCCTGCTGGTCAAGCAGCCGACGCACGACCTGGCCGACCAGCACGCCAAGCTGCTGGCCAACGGCCTGGCGCAGGCGCAGGCGTTGATGCTCGGCAAGCGCACCGATCAGGCCCTGGCCGAGCGGGCGCCGACCGCGGCCAGGTCACTGGCGCCGGAGATCGTCGCCAGGCACCGGACCTTCCCCGGCAACCGCCCRAGCACCACGCTGCTGCTCGAGCGCCTGACGCCGCACAGYCTGGGCGCGCTGATCGCCATGTACGAGCACCGCGTCTTCACCAGCGGTGCGCTGTGGGGCATCAACAGCTTCGACCAGTGGGGCGTCGAGCTCGGCAAGGCGCTGTGCAGCGACCTGCTGCCGCGCCTGGAGAGCGGCGACACGCAGGGCCTGGACGCCTCGACCGCCGGGCTGATGAAGCGCTTGATCGCTTGAGCGGTGGGCTGCCTCAGCGCGCCGCGCCGGTCGCCGTCGCCACGTACAGCGCCAGCGTGCGGATCTGCTCGTCGGTCAGCGACTTGAACGCGGGCATCGGGCCGATGCCGTTGCGCAGCGCCTTCTCGACCCGATCCGCATCCGGCCGCAGTTCGTCGAGGTCGGGCCCGACCTGGCCCGTGGCACCTGCATGCTTCAGCATGTGGCACAGGGCACAGGCCGGCACCGCGCCGCCCAGGAAGAGCTTTCGGCCCTCCTCGGACGGCGTCTGGGCCTGGGCGCCGGCCAGCCACAGGCCGGCCAGCAGGGCGGCGCCCCATGAACGAACGAAGCGCACGGCGCTCAGGCCACCGTGACGGCGACCGCGTGGTCGCGCCAGCTGGAGTTCAGGTAGCCGCCCTTGTTCTCGAACCGGTTCTCTGTCTGCACGTTGCCGCGCACGTCGGTCACGCGGCTGGCCAGTACGTGTTTGCCGGCCGGCAGCTTCACCGGCAATTCGAATTGACGCCAGGCGAAGCGGCCGAGGTCGGGTCCGACCAGCGCCGCGCGCTGCCAGGTCTGGCCCCCATCGACCGACACGTCCACTTGTCTCACCGCATTCACGCCCGCGAAGGCAACGCCGCGGACGACCACTTCCTTGCCCGCGCGCAGATCGGTGTCGGCGGCCAGCGGCGTGTTGATCCACGATTTGGGCGGCATCTGCCACACCGAGGGGTCGGTGGGGCGTTGCGAAGCCTCGGTGGCCGGGGTCATGCGGTAGTCGGTCTGCTGGATCGCCGAGTCGCTCTCTTGCGCAGTGAAGGCCACGCGCTTGACGTACTTGATGCTGTTGACGCCGGTGAATCCGGGCACGACCAGGCGCAGCGGGCCGCCATGCGCCAGCGGGATCGGCTGGCCGTTGAGCTCCCAGGCCAGCAGTGCGTCTTCCATAGCGGCGCCCGGCACGCTGCGCTCCACCCGGGATTGGGGGCTGATGCCGGCCGGCAGCACTTCGCCGCCGGTGCCGGTCATGAACTTCATCCCCGGGCTGACGCCGCCCAGCGCGTCGGCCAGTTGGCGCACCGGCACGCCGGTCCACATGACGCAGCCGGCCGCGCCGGTCTGCCACGGGGTGCCGCTCGGCTTGGAGGGGAACATGCCGCGACCGTTGCCGCTGCATTGCAGGACCATGGCCACGCTCTCGCTGCCCATGGCCTTGAGTTCACGCACGCTGAGCGATTTCGGCCGGCGCACGCCCTCGATCTGCACCACCCAGTCGTCCGGCCTGGCGACGATGTCGGCGCTCGGCGGCGCCAGGTTGTTGCGCACGTAGAGCTGATTCACCGTGGTCAGCGCGCCGTTGCCGGCGGCGCCACGGCGCATTTCGATGGTGTTGGCGCTGTGGACGATCATCGTGCCGGCGTCCTTGAAGGCCGCGAAGGCCGGCAGGGGGCGCGGCGCAGCGGCCTGGGCAAAGGCCGTGCTCCAGGGGCCGGCGGCCGCCATCGCGACAGCCGCGCCGCTTCCGGTGAGCAGTGCACGGCGGATCGGATCGGGCGCGAACGGGATATCTGTCATGGGAAGGGCTCTTTCGCAGAATGAATGAGGGGAGCGCCCGAGGGCTACTTGGCCACCGTGTCCACGGCCAGCCCGGCTGCGCGCCACTCGGGCAGGCCGCCGCGGAACCAGTTCACGTTCGTGTAGCCGGCCTTGATCGCCGCGATGCTGGCCTTGTGGCTCTTCCAGCACTCAGGCCCGTTGCAGCCGAAGACCAGTTCGGCGCCGCGGTCGGCACCCAGCGCGGCCAGGTTGAACTCGTCGACGCCGGCCGTGAAGTCCGGATCCTTGGCCGATTTCTCGACATAGGGAACCAGCACCGCGCCCGGGACGTGCCCTTCCTTGAACTCCGCGGCATTGCGGGTGTCGATGTACCTCGCCTTTCCGGCCGACAGCATGGCCGCGACGGTCTTGGCATCGACCACCTTGGCGCCCTTGAGCTCGCGCGGCGTGAAGTAGCCCAGGGTCGAGACATAGATGAAGTCCTCTGCGGACACCCGCGTGGTCCGGGTGCCCGACGCGGCGTCGCCAAGGTCCGCACGCAGCACGTCGGCCGAGACCTTGGCGCCGTCCTTGACCGCGATGCCGAGGCCCGGCACCTCGCGCGACGCCATCACAGTCCTCACCGCCGCGCCGCCGGCAACCCACCTGTCGAAGGTCGACTTCTCGACGCCGACGACGTCGCAACGGCCGATCTGGAGACAGACCAGCAGCGCGTCCTGATAGCGCGTCTCGTAGAAGTCGCGGAAGTGCCTCTTCATCGTGGTGTTCGCCGCCACCGCCTCACCGCGCAGGAGGTAGGTCACCAGGCTGTCCTGCAGCGGCAGGCCCAGGCGCGTGCCGGCGGACTGCTGGAAGTTGCCGATAGGGCTGTTGGCGGGAACCACCAGCACCGCTTGCGAGCTGCCCTCCACGGCGGCCACGGGCGCGTAGCCGTAGCGCACGGCGGAGCCGATGAGATGGGCCGGCCCCACCACCACGTCAGGCAGCCGCGCACGCGTGGCGCTCAGGTCGGCCGTCATGTCGGCGGACCCGGTGATGGCAACATCGGAGATGCGCTCCTTGCGCAGTGCCTGCTCCATGACGTTGCGCCAGACGCTCATGGTGGCGCCACGCGATTGCTCGCCCTGGTCACCCGGATTCACGAGCACCTTGACCTGCGCGTTCACAGCCGTCGCCACAAGCACCGATGCCACCAGCGCCAGGCTGCCAGCCCAGCGCGCAGGGGTGGAGCCCCCCGCTGCAAAACAATTGCTCATCGAAATTCCAAATGATGCTAGTAGCAAAGTATGAAACTGTCGGATACGACTGAGCAAGTACGTCCAAAGTTCTCTCTTTTGGTTGGCGGGGACGCGCGGTGCGCCGCGCGCGTCCCGAGGCTCAGGCGGAGCGCGGCTTCTTCCACGTGTAGACCATGGTCACGGCATAGTTCCACACAGTGCCGACCAGCACGCCGGCAATGGCCGAGGCGAGCCAGAAATCCGGCCGCTGCGAAAACAGCCACCCCGCCACGCCCACGTTGGCCAGCGCGCCCACGCTGCAGGCCAGCGAGAACGACAGCCATCCGCTGAGCATGCGCCAGCCGCGCAACCGCAAGTCGCGGTAGGTCAGTATGTTGTTGAGCAGAAAATTGCTGGTCATGGCCACCACCGTGGCCAGGCCCTGCGCCAGCACGAATTGCAGGCCCAGTCCCTTGAACGACACGCCGAGCACCGCCAAGTGCACCAGCAGGCCGAAGCCCCCGACCAGTGCGAAGCCGATGAATCGGACCGGCACGATGCCGCCCAGCATCCGGTCTAGCAACATGATCAGGTATTCCCACGCCACGTTGATGTCCAGCTTGCTCTCGCCGGCGAATCGATTGCGGAACTCGTAGGGCAGTTCCTTGAAGCGCAGGGGCTCGGGCGAACTCGCGAACAGGTCGAGCAGGATCTTGAAGCCCACGCCGGACATGCCTTCCCGGATGCAGCGCAGCGCCACGGTGTGGCGGGTCATGAAGAAGCCGCTCATCGGATCCTTCAGGTCGGCCTTGAGCACCATCGCGCTAAGGCGCGTCGCCAAACGGCTCATCTTGGCGCKCGAGGCGTCCCAGTCGCCGGTTCCGCCGCCGCCGACGTAGCGGCTCCCGACCACGATGTCGAGTTGCGGGTCGGCCTCGAGGGCATCGGCCATCGAGGCCAGCAGGCGCTCGTCGTGCTGCAGGTCGCCATCCATCACGGCCACCAGCGGCGACGACGCGGCCAGCATGCCCTCGATGCAGGCCGACGCCAAGCCGCGGCGGCCGATGCGGTGCAGGCAGCGCACGCGCCCATCGGCTTGCGCCATCTTGCGCACCGCGTCGGCCGTGCCGTCGCGGGAGTCGTCATCGACGAAGATCAGCTCCCAATCCCTTCCGGCCAACGCGACGGCAACGCGGTCGCGCAACTCGGTGACATTCTGGACTTCATTGAACGTGGGAATGATGATGGACAGTTGTGGCATGGAAATTCTGGCTGGCTCAGGGACTGGCGTCTTGTTGTTGCATCGGGCCGGGAGAAGGGGCCCCGCGGTAGCCCGTGCCGCGCCAGATCTCGATGCGCCGCGTGGTTCGGCCGAGCGCGCCGACCTGCACCTCCTCGACGCGCTCCAGGGTCTCGAACAGGGGACGCAGCGCGGCCAGATCGAGCGCCGATTGCGCCTGGTCCGACAGCACTAGGAAGCCGGTGGCGCCGACCAGATCCTCGGAATGCGGGAAGTAGTCGTACTCGAGTGCCTTGCGACCGAAGATGTCCTGCGCGTAGGTCCGTTCCTGGCTCGGCCGGTGGAACCAGATCAACGAGCTGGTCTTGTAGTTCGGCGAGAAGACGAAGGCCCGGCGCCCCTGGGCACGTTCGGCCGCGACGACCCGGTCGACCTGCTCGGCGGCCGGCCGCCAGCCGCTCCAGATGTTCAGGTCGCCCGGCAGCGGCAGGTTGGGAATGACCGACGCCCCGA
>NZ_JBFUIU010000339.1:0-9413 GCF_056401695.1 Variovorax sp. P4_D9 | reverse complement strand
GCAGGAACACCACGTTGACATTGATGCCCAGGCCCGCCGCCACGCGCGGGTCGTCGACCGCGGCGCGCAGCCGGCTGCCGAAGCGCGTCTTCGAGAGGATCAGTTGCAGCACCACGGTCAGCAGCGCACAGACCGCGATGATGAAGATACGGTAGTGGCCCATGCCCAGCAGCAGCGCGCCGTCGCCGATCTCGGTGCGGCCGCGCAGCCAGTCGGGTAGGTGGATGTTCTGCTGCGAGGAGCCGACGAAATAGTCGACCGCCGCCACCGCCATGAAGGCCAGGCCGATCGAGAACAGCACCTGGTCCAGGTGCGACTTGCCGTACATCGGCCGGTAGAGCGTGCGCTCGAGCAGCGCCCCCGCCGCGCCGACCGCCACGAAGGCCAGCGGCAGGCAGAGCAGGAAAGGTACGCCCAGCTTCTGCATCGCGAACACCGTGAGATAACCCCCGGCCATCGCGAAGGCGCCGTGCGCGAGGTTGATGAAGTTCATCAGCCCCAGCGTCACGGCCAGGCCGACCGCTAGCACGAACAGCAGCATGCCGTAGGCAACCCCGTCGAAAAGAATAGTCAGCATGTCAGTTTCTCAAGGCGCCATCTTGCAATGCCTTCGGCTGCGCAGCGGGGCCCGTTCGGGAAACACCGCGGAACCGGCTTTGCCGGGCCGCTGATGTTGCCCCCGGTAGGGGGTGGGCGCCCCGACACGAAGTGCGGGGCAACTGGGGGGCGAGCCATTGCTACTTGCTCTTGCCCGGGTCCTTGACCTGCTTGATCACGTCGAACTCGATGTTGTAGAGCTGACCGTCCTTCTTCTCGACCTTGCGAAGATAGATGTCCTGTGTGATGTCTCGCGTCTGGGCGTCGATCAGCACCGGGCCGCGCGGGCTCTCAAAGACCTGGCCCTTCATCGCGGCCAGCAGCGCGTCGCCGCCGCCCTGGCCCTTGGTGGTCTTGAGGGCCTCGTAGATGATGCGCATGCCGTCATAGCCGCCGATGGCCATGAAGTTCGGCCGCATGTTCTTGTTGGCCGCCTGGAAATCGGTCACGAACTTCTTGTTCATCGCCGACGGGTGGGCCGCCGAATAG
This sequence comes from Variovorax sp. P4_D9, assembly GCF_056401695.1. Lineage (NCBI taxonomy): Bacteria > Pseudomonadati > Pseudomonadota > Betaproteobacteria > Burkholderiales > Comamonadaceae > Variovorax > Variovorax sp. P4_D9. The sequence continues at coordinate 8,327 of NZ_JBFUIU010000339.1, read as the reverse complement.
TGGTGCGAGGTGACCACGCCGAGCGCACCGTCGCCCATGTCGTTGAGCTGGTCGTCGTCGGTCACGTCGCCGGTGGCGATCATCTTGATGCCGGCCTTGCCCATGCCGCGCTCGAGGAACTGCTTCATCACGGCCGCGCCCGCGCCCGAGGGCACGAAGACGAACAGCGCGTCGGGCTTGGCGTCGCGCACCTTCTGCAGGAAGGGCGCGAAGTCCGGGTTGCGCAGCGGCACCCGCAGCTTCTCGATCACCTTGCCGCCGTTGAGTTCGAAGCGCTCGGCGAAGAACTTCTCGGCGTCGTTGCCCGGACCGTAGTCGGCCACCAGCGTGACCACCGTCTTGATGCCGTTCTTCGGCGCCCAGTCTCCCATCGCCACCGCCGCCTGCGGCAGCGTGAAGCTGGAGCGCACGACGTACGGCGAAGCCTGGGTGATGCTCGAGGTGGCCGCGGCCATCACGACCTCGGGCGTCTTCGACTGGGTCGCGATCGGCGCCACGGCCAGCGCGGACGGCGTGATGCCGAAGCCGGCCAGCACGTTGACCTTATCGTTGACCACCAGTTCCTGCGCGATGCGCTTGGTGACATCGGGCAGGCCGGTGTCGTCCTTGACGATCAGCTGGACCTTCTTGCCGGCGACCGTGTCGCCGTGCTGCGCCATGTAGAGCCGGGCGGCGGCTTCGATCTGGCGGCCGGTGGAGGCCTGCTGGCCGGTCATTGGCAGGATCATCCCGATCTTGAAGGTGTTGTCCTGCGCGTGGGCCAGAGGCATGGCCAGCGCGATGGCGGTCAGGCCGGCAGCCTGTATGAGGTGGCGACGAAGCATGGAACTCTCCTTATTCAATGGGATGCGCAACGGGGGATATTGTGACCAGATGCAAGCAAGCCGGAGCGCCGGCAACTACCTAGCCTTCAAGCGAAGGCAGCGAATTCTGCGCGATCAGCACATCGCCTGCGCGATGATCGCGCAAAGTGTGGAGCATCAAGCGATGTCTGGGCGCCAGGCGGAGTCGAGCGTGATCGTGCCGACCGCCCGCGAGACGCAGGCGCAGATGCGGCGTCCCGATGCCTTTTCGTGCGCGCTCAGGAAGACGTCGCGATGGTCGATCTCGCCTTCGACCGCCAGCACGTCCATCGCGCAGAGGCCGCATTCGCCGCGCCGGCAGTCCCACAAGGTCTGGACCCCTGCGCCTTCGAGCGCTTCCAGCAGGGTGCTGTCAGCCGGCACGGTGATCGCCACTTGGTGGCGCGGAATGCGCACCTCGAAGGCCTGAGTCGGGAGCCGGCCGCTGCTGCCGAAGGTCTCGAAGCGCAAGTCCGCCTGCGGCCGGCCGGCGGCGGCCCAGGCGCTCTTCACCGCTTCGAGCATCGGCACCGGACCACAGGTGTAGACCTGGCCACCGGCGGGGAGCTTGGCGATCTCGGCGGCAAAGTCGACCGCCGCGCTGCCGGTGTAGGCCTGCAGGCTGGCGCTCGAATGCGCTTCGAGCGCCTCGCGCAGGTCCGCCAGGTAAGCCAGTTCGGACTCGTCGCGGGCGCCGTAGAGCATGCGCACCGGGACGCCTTTGCGCTCGGCCAGCACGGCCAGACGCTGGGCCATGTGGACCAGCGGCGTGATGCCGATGCCGCCGGCCACCAGCAGGTAGCCCGGCGCGGTCAGGTCGAGTCCGAAGTGGGTCTGCGGCTCGCTCACCAGCAGCCGGTCGCCGACGGCCAACCGCCACATCGCGAGCGAGCCGCCGCGGCCCTGGTCGAGCCGCTTGACCGCGATCCGCCAGGCGCGGCCACCGGGCGCGCCGACGACCGAGTAGGAACGGTTCTGCATGCGCCCCGAACCCGGCGCGCCGACCAGCACCTGCACCTGCAAGTGGGCGCCGGGCTCGTGCCCGACAACGATGCCCGACTCGGGCGTGATCTCGAACTCGCGCACCGTAGGGCTGAGGTCCTTGATGGCGCTGATGCGCGCCGGCATCCAGTGGATATCGCTTTTCATCTTCGAACTGCTTTCATGCGCGTCGGCGGATCAGCTGCACCCCTGGCAAGGGATGGTTTTGCGCCCCATGCAGGGCTTCCCTGAGGTTGCGCTGCGCGATGCGGCTGTGCTCGCGCATCAGCGCCTCGGCACGCGAGCCTTCGCGGTTCTCGATCGCGTCGAGCACCTGGCCGTGCTGGTCCTGCGCGATCAGCAGCATGTCGCGGGCGGCGGGCGAGTTGGCCTGCACCACCACGAAGCCCGAGGGCGAGGCGAACGGCAAGTTGATCACGCGTTCCATCTGCTTGGCGATCAGCGGACTGCCAGCCATCTCGGACAGCAGCCGATGGAACTCCTCGTTGAAGGCGACATAGCGCGAGAAGGCCGCATCGTCGAGCGCCGGCTCGCGCAGCAGTTCATCGATGCGGCGCAGGCAGACCCTGGCCTCGCGCAGCACCACCGGCGGCGCGCCGCGCTCGGCCGCCAGCCGCGCCGACAGGCCTTCGAGCGTGCCCCGCAGTTCGATGGCGTCGGCGACGTCGCGCTCCGAGAAGGTGCGCACCGCATAGCCGCCGTTGGGCAGGCCCTCGAGCAACCCCTCCTGCTCGAGACGCATCAGCGCGCTGCGCACCGGGGTGCGCGAGACGCCCAGCATCTCGGACACCGCCACTTCGGCAATCCGGGAACCACCGGCCAGTTCGCCGGCCAGAATCATCTCGCGCAGCCGCAACTGGGCCTTGACCGCCTGCGAGCCGCCGGGCTCGACCGACTCGCTGCTCAACGGGCACCCCCGCCAGGCACGATCGGGATAGTGGGCGCGCGCGGCTGCTCCCGCGCCACCATCTGGTCGATCAGCCGGCGCGCCCACATCGCGCCGGCGTCGATGTTGAGGTTGTAGAAGCTGTAGTCGGGCCGGTCGTCGATCGCGCGCTGCTGGGCTTCGAGCACCAGTTCGTCCTCGCGGAAGATGCCCGCCACGCCTTCGCGCAGCTGGTGCGTGAGGCGCTGCTCGCCGACGCAGTAGTTGCGTGCGAAGGCCCAGAAATAGAGGCAGCTCTTGTCGGTCTCGGGCGTGATGGTGTTGAGCACGTAGCCGTTGACGCCCTTGCTGCGGTTGCCCGGCTGGCCGTCGCGCGGCACCGCCCCACTACCCGCCTCGGCCACGCCGACGTCGATGTTGACGGTGCACGGCCCCTCGAAGCGGATGATCTGCCAGCGGTCCACCTTGCCGCGGTAGCCGCGCGCGTGGTCAATCTGCCCGGCCCAGAAGGGAGGCGGATCGATGTCCTCCATCCAGCGCGTGACCGTGGCCGTGCGGTCGCCGTGGGTGGCGACGAAAGGCGCCTCGGCCACCGCGCGATTGCCGATCGACGAGCCGTGAACGAAGGTCTCGTGCGTCAGGTCCATGAGGTTGTCGACCACCAGGCGGTAGTCGCAGGCGACCCGGATCATCTTGCCGTCGCCGGCCCAGGCAGGGTCGTCGTTCCAGTGCATGTCGGGCACCAGCGCCGGGTCGGCCTTGGCCGGGTCGCCGGGCCAGACCCAGACGAAGCGGTGTTTCTCGACCACAGGGTAGGCCCGCACGCAGGCCGACGGATTCAGGGTCTCCTGGCTCGGCATGAAGGTGCAGCGGCCCTGGCTGTTGTAGACCAGCCCGTGGTAGCCGCAGACCACCTCGTCGCCTTCCAGCCGCCCCAGGGACAAGGGCATCAAGCGATGCCAGCAGGCGTCTTCGAGGGCGGCCACCTGGCCATCGGTGCGCCGGTAGAGCACCAGCTTCTGGTTGCAGACCGTGCGCGCGATCAAGGCGTGCGAGACCTCGACGTCGTAGGCGGCTGCATACCAGGCATTGAGCGGGAAAGGACGGGTTTCGGCTTTCATGGGATCCGCAATGTATACAGTGATGAGATAAAGTCCACTGGTATTTAGCCAAAGCAAGGGTAAATACTGATCTTTCTGTATCCATTCGATGGGCCTCCTGTCCGGATACGATCGACCGTTCTATTCCCAGATACGACGGAGCCATCCCATGTCCCAGCACGCGTCCCTGCCTGCCCGCTACGACCACGTCGGCAGCTTCCTTCGCCCGAAATACCTGCTCGAAGCCCGCGAGCAGAAAGCCAAGGGCGAGATCACGCCCGAGCAGCTTCGCAAGGTCGAAGACAAGGCCATCACCGAGATCGTCAAGTTCCAGGAAGACATCGGCCTCAAGAGCATCACCGACGGCGAGTTCCGACGCACCTATTTCCACATCGATTTCCTCGAGCAGCTCGGCGGCGTCAAGACCGACATCCCGGTCACGATCCGCAGGCCCGACGGCACCGAGGAATTGGCGCCGCCCGTGATGCGCGTGGTCGACAAGGTGCGCCATGAAAAGAACATCCAGCGCGCGGACTTCGAGTACCTCAAGAGCCAGGTCTCGGCCGGCAACACGCCCAAGGTGACCATCCCCTCGCCCACCATGCTGCACTTCCGCGGCGGCCGCGCCGGCATCAGCCGCGAGGCCTATCCCGAGCTCGACCCGACGTTCTACGACGATGTCGCCAAGGCCTATGGCGACGAATTGCGTTCGCTGGCCGCGGCCGGCTGCACTTACGTGCAGATGGACGACACCAACCTCGCCTACCTCTGCGACGAGAAGATGCGCGAGGCCGCCCGCCAGCGCGGCGACGACCCGAACGAGCTGCCGCACCGCTACGCTGCCTTCATCAACAAGGTGGTGGCGCAGAAGCCCGAGGGCATGATCCTCGCGATGCACCTGTGCCGCGGCAACTTCAAGAGCACCCACGCGGCGGCCGGCAACTACGAGCCGGTGGCCGAGGCGCTGCTCAAGGAGATGGACCTCGACGCCTACTTCCTCGAATACGACGACGCCCGCTCGGGCGACTTCCGACCGCTGCGCTTCCTGCCCAAGGGCAAGACCGTAGTGCTGGGCCTGGTGACCACCAAGTTCGGCGAGATGGAGGACAAGGACGAGCTCAAGGCCCGGATCGAAGCGGCCGCCAAGTACGTCTCGCTCGACCAGCTCGCGCTGTCGCCGCAGTGCGGATTCTCGAGCACGGTGCACGGCAACAACATCGCGGTCGAGGCGCAGCGCGCCAAGCTGCGGCTGGTCGTGGAAACGGCCCAAGAGGTCTGGGGCTCGACCTGAGGCGCCAACCGTGGTGAAGTAGCGTCATGCCCATGAAGCTCTTCACCGCCCCCCTCAGCATGTTCGGCGCCAAGGCGCAGATCGCGGCGCTCGAGAAGGGCGTCGCCCTCGAGTGCGTGATGGTGCCCTTCGACCGCGACGACCGCTACGAACCCAAGCACCCCGAGGTGCTGCGGGTCAACCCGAAGCGGCAGGTGCCGGTGCTGATCGACGGCGAGGTCGAGTTGTTCGACTCGACCCAGATCTTCGAATATCTCGAGGACCGGGTTCCGGAGCCGCCGCTGTGGCCTCGCGAGGTCGCGGCGCGGGCGCGGGCCCGGCAGCTCGAGCTGAAATCGGATGAAGTCTTCTTTCCGCACGTGATCAAGCTCTTCGGCCTGCAACAGGACATGGAAAGTCCGGCGGCGCTGGCGGCCTGCGACGGCTGCGCCCGCTTCTACGGAGAACTCGAAGCGAAGCTGGCCGGCAGCGAGTTCCTGGCCGGTCCCTACTCCTTCGCGGACATCGCGTTCTACATGGCACAGGTGTTCGCCGAGCGCAAGGGCGCGCCCATGACCGGGGCGACGCCCCGGCTGCTGGCGTGGCGCGAGCGCGTGGGTGCGCGCGGCCCGGTGCGGGAAGTGGTCGGCCCGATGATGAACTTCCTGGCCTCGCAAGGTCGCCCGGTACCCGCCCACCTGCAGGCCCTGGTCCGCCCGTGAACCAGATCGAYGACCTGCTCGACTGGCTGCCCTCGCCCTCGCAGCACCTGCTGGTGGTGACTTTCGCCCTGCTGGTCTACGTGCTGACCACCCGCGCGCGGCGCGAGCAGCGCGCCCCCACGACCGCCATCGCCTGGGTCATGGGCCTGGCGCTGCTGCCCTACGTGATCCTGCCGATGTACCTGATGTTCGGGCAGCGCAAGCTCCGGCCGGTGGGCACGCCGCGGCCGCCACGCGCGGCGCCGGCGGGGCACTGGGCGGCCGAACTGGTCGAGAGCTTCGGCCTCGCCCCGCCCAGCCTCTGCCAAGTGCGACTGCATACCGACGGCGCGGCCGCACGTGACGCGCTGTTCAAGGTCATCGAGGGCGCCCGGCGCTCCATCGACGTCTCGACCTTCATCATCGGCGACGACGCGCTCGGCCACGAAGTGATCAACCGACTCTCGCGCCGGGCCCGCGAGGGCGTCAAGGTCAGGGTGCTGCTCGACGGCTTCGGCGCCCTGTCGCTGCCGCGCACGCACTTCGATTCGCTGCGCGGCGCCGGCGCCGAGGTGGCGGTGTTCCGCCCGATCTTCAGCCTGCGCCGCAGCGGCCCGCGCAACCTGCGCAACCACCGCAAGCTCACGATCGCGGACGACCACTGGCTCTGGTCCGGCGGCAGGAACCTGGCCGGCGAGTACTTCACCGGCAACGATGCGCACCCGGTCGCCTGGCGTGACCTGTCCTTCGATCTGCACGGCGACGTGGCGACCGCGGCGGCGCGCCAGTTCGACCACGACTGGTCCTCGGTGCGCGGTCGACAGTCACGCGCCATCGCCGGCGACGCCGGCCCGCAAGACGGAGGCAGGCTGGCGCAGTTCCTGCCCAGCGGCCCCGACCAGACCGAGGACACGGCGCAGGCGCTGCTGATCGACGCCTGCTTCCGCGCCGAGCACCGCTTGCTCGCCGTCACGCCCTACTTCGTGCCCGGCGACGGACTGCGCGACGCGCTGCGGCTGGCGGCCCGGCGCGGCGTGCAGGTGACGATCGCGATTCCCGCGCAGTCGAACCACCGGCTGGCCGATTTCGTGCGGGCCCGCAGCATGCGCGACCTGGCACGCGCGGGCGTGCTGTTCCGGATGCTGCCCTACATGGCCCATGCCAAGGCGGTGGTGGTGGACGACGACCTGGCGCTGTGCGGCTCGATCAATCTCGACCTCCGCAGCCTGCTGCTCAACCACGAGGCTGCGGTGGTGTTCTATGGCCGCGCCGAGATCGACGAACTGGCGCATTGGATCGAGACCGCCGCCTCGGCCGGCGAAAGCTACCGGGCGCGCACGCCGGGACTGCTGCGCGACGTCGCCGAGGGCCTGCTGCTGACGATCGCTTTCCAGCTGTGAGGCCCATGTCCGATACTCCCATCTCGTCCACGACATCAGGAGAAATCCATGGCAACGATGATTGAATTCAAGCGCCCGGATGGCGGTGCGGTGCAAGGCCACCTGGTCGAGGCCGAGAAGGCCTTCGGATCGGTGGTCGTGATTCAGGAATGGTGGGGGCTGAACGACCAGATCCTCGGGGTTGCCAAGCGTTTCGCCCAAGCCGGCTTCACCGCGCTGGTGCCCGATCTCTATCGCGGGAAGAAGACCGTCGAGGCCGAGGAAGCCCAACATCTGATGAGCGGGCTGAACTTCGCCGAAGCCGCCTCGCAGGACGTGCGCGGCGCGCTGCAGTATCTGAAGGCGCGCGGCGGCAAGGTGGGCGTCACCGGCTACTGCATGGGCGGCGCGTTGACCTTGCTGGCATCGACGATGGCGCCCGAGGCCGATGCCGCTGTCATCTGGTATGGCTATCCCCCGCTGGAGTATGTCGATGCCTCGAAGATCAGCGTGCCGTTGATGGCGCATTGGGCCACGCAGGACGCGGCCTTCGCCATCGCGGGGGTCGATGCCCTCGAAGAGAAGCTGCGCGCGGCGGGCGTGCGCTATGAAGGGCACCGCTACCAGGCGCATCACGCCTTCGCCAACGAAACCGCGCAAGGCCCGGGCCGGATCCCCATCACGCAATATGACGCCGCGTGGGCACAGCTCGCATGGGATCGCACGCTGCGTTTCTTCGGCCAGGAACTCGCCTGACCGGCCCGCCTACTTCTGCTTGTTGGTGTAGCTGGCGTTGCCCAGTCCGGTGCCGATGGTCRGCACCGCCCAGCGCTTCACATCCTGCATGAACGGCAGTTCGCTCAGGCCCTGCACCACCGCATCGTTGTGCAACAACGCCACGGTCGGCTCGCCGTCGATGGTCGGCAGCCGCTTGCACAGCTCGGTGGGCAGGTGAAAGTTGTCGCTTTCCCAATCGCCGGGCAGGTTCTGCGCGCCGCGCGAGATGGACCCGTCCTTGCGAACGAGTCCGGGGCAGGCGATGCCGACGAAGGGCGCGAGCCGAATGCCCTTCCTCTTGCAATAGCCGATCTGGGCCTCGAGCATCTCGGCCAAGCGGTCGATCAGCACCTTGCGGCTCGGGCTGTCG
>NZ_JBFUIU010000338.1:0-9419 GCF_056401695.1 Variovorax sp. P4_D9 | reverse complement strand
GCGCCGGCGCCGGCTTGTCGCCCTGCAGCACGACGCGCGCGCCATCCTTCAGGCGGTCGCCGCCTTCGGTGACCACGTCCTCGCCGGCCTTCAGGCCCTCGGTKATCGCCACCACGTCGACCGTGGCCTCGCCGCGCTTCACCGGGCGCACCGACACCGTCCGGTCTTCATTGACCACATAGACGAAATTGCCGTTGGGTCCGATGCGCACCGCGGTCACCGGCACCACGATCGCATCGATGGTGCGCAGCACCATCTGCACATTGACGAACTGGTTCGGGAACAACGGCGTGCCGGTGTTGGCGAAGCGCGCCTTGGCACGCACCGTGCCGGTGCTGGTGTCGACCACGTTGTCGAGCGTCGAGAAGGTCCCGGTGTCGAGCACCGCGCTGCGCACCCGGTCGAGCGCCTTGACCGGCAGCGCTTCGCCCTTCGCGAGCTGGGCCTGGATGTCGGGCACGCGATCCTGCGGCACCGCGAACTGGACGTCGATCGGGTTCATCTGCGTGATCACCGCGATGCCGGTGGTCGCGTTGGCCGTCACAGTGTTGCCCAGATCGACCGTGCGCAGCCCGATCCGCCCGGCCACCGGTGCCGTGACCCGGGTGTAGTCGAGGTTGAGCTTGGCGGCGGCCTCGGCCGCGCGGTCGGTGGTCACGGTGCCCTCGAGCTGCTTGACCAGCGCGGCCTGGGTGTCGACGTCCTGGCGCGCGATCGAGTCCTGGCCCAGCAGCGTGCGGTAGCGCGCCAGTGTGACGCGCGCCGCCTCGAGCTGCGCTTCGTCGCGCACCCGGTTGCCCTGGGCCTGCATCAGCGCCTGCTCGTAGGGGCGCGGGTCGATGCGGGCCAGCAACTGGCCCTTGCTGACGGTCTGGCCTTCGGTGTAGAGCACCTCGGTCAGCACGCCGCCAACCTGCGGCCGGAGCGTGATGGTCGCCAGCGGCGTCACGGTGCCGAGTCCGTCGATCACGATCGGCATGTCGGTGCGCTTGGCGGCCGCGTGGCCGACCGTGGAGCTGGCGCCACCGAAGCTCGGCCGGCCGTCGGCCGGCTCGCCCGAGCGCTTGATCAGGTACCAGGCCCCCCCGCCGAGCGCCAGCACCACCGCGAGCGCCACCAGGCTGCCGACCCAGCGCCGCCGTCGGGAGGGTTGGGGACGGGTCGCGGGAAGGTGTTCGGGGGCGGACTCGGGAACGGGAGACGACATCGGTGAAAGGGCGTGAATACGGCAGCCCATAGTGGAGCGTCGAATCGTAGCGCCCAGCCCCCACGAACCGTAAAGCCTCGGTAAAGCCGGTGTTGACGCCCTGCGTCTGGCGATCACCGAATGCAACTCGCGCCGCCCAGGCGCAATTCGTCGCATGGCCGTGGCGGCCGCCGCGGACGCTCAGCACAGTCCGCCCATCGCCTTCAGGAGCCCGCATGCAGATGTCCCCGGTCATCGCCATCCACCTCGCCGCCGCCGCTTCCGCCCTGGCCCTCGGGCCGGTGGTGCTCTGGGCCCGCCAGAGCCGGACCCAGCGGCCGCGCCTGCACCGCGCGCTGGGCTACGCCTGGGTCACGCTGATCGTGATGGCGGCGCTGTCGGCGCTGTTCATCCGCGACTTCAGGTTGCCCAACATCGGCGGCTACACGCTGGTGCACCTGCTGGTGCCGGCTACCTTCTTCGGCCTCTCGCGCGCCTTCTGGAAGCTCGCCAAGGGCGACATCCGCGGCCACCGGATCGCCATGCAGGCGACCTACATCAGCGCCTGCATCGTGGCCGGCGCGTTCACGCTGCTGCCCCACCGCTATCTCGGCCAGCTGGTCTGGAACCAGTGGCTGGGCCTCGCCTGAGCCTTTCCACACACCTTTTTTGCCAACCCTCAAGGAGCATTCCATGCTGACCCAGGTCTTCCTGCACACCCCGAAGTGGGTTTATGTCCTGTTCGCCACCTTGCTCTGGCTCGGCGCCAGGCAGTTGCTGGCCCACACCGTGAGCCTGGGCCGGGCGACGGTCATGCCGATCGCGATGGCCGTCCTGTCGATCTATGGCGTCGCCTCCGCCTTCGGCGCTTCGAGCCTGAGCCTGCTGGCCTGGGCCGCGGCTGCCGGCGTGGCGCTGACCCTGGTTCTGCAGCGCGGATTGCCGGCCGGCACGCGCTACGACGATGCGACACGCCGGTTCCACGTCGCAGGCAGCGCCGTGCCGCTGCTGCTCATGATGGGCATCTTCAGCACCAAGTATTGGGTCGGCGCCACCCTGGCGATGCATCCGGAGATCCGCCACGACGCCGCCTTCGCGCTGGCCATCGCACTGCTGTACGGCGTCTTCAGCGGCGTGTTCGCCGGCCGCGCACTGCGGCTCTGGAAGCTGGCGATCCGCGAGGATCGCCTGGCGGCCGGCACCACCGGTGCCTGAATTCGGCCCCTGTCTGCACAATCCAGGAAACCTCCATGTCCACCACCGAATCTTCACGCATCGAAGTGCTCGCTCGGCGACGCGCCAAGGCCAAGCTGGGCTGGCTCAGCCATGCGGCGATCTATGCCATCGTCAACCTCGGCCTGATCGACCTGTCGGCGGCGAACAGCCGGGCCTGGGCCATCTACCCGCTGCTGGGCTGGGGCGTCGGCCTGCTGGCCCATGGCGCCGCGGTCTGGCTGCTGCCGCCGGGCGGCGCGCTGCTGGAGCGCATGACGGAACGCGAACGCGCCAGGCTGGACGGCGGCGCCAAGGGAGACCTGTGGTGAAGGCGGGCCGGCGACAGCTGCTGGCGCTGGCCCTGATCGGCCTGCTGGGCCACGCCGCCGCGGCCACCGGCGTCGCGGTACTGCCGGCGCCGCCGGACACCGGCCCGGTCACGGTGTTCTACCCGACCGCCGCCGCACCCGCCCGCTTCAGCCGCGGCCCCTTTTCTCTCGAGCTGGCCGCCGATGCCGCCCCGCTGCGCGGCAACGGCCGCCTGGTGGTGATGTCCCACGGCTCTGGCGGCTCGCCCTGGCCGCAGGCCGACCTGGCGATCGCGCTGGTCGACGCCGGCTTCACGGTCGCCATGCCGGAACACGCCGGCGACAACTACCGCGACATGCGCGATGTCGGCCCCGTGACATGGCGCCACCGGCCGAAGGAGGTCTCGCAGGCGATTGACGCGATGGCCGGCGACGCGCGCTTCGCGCCCTTGCTCGACTTCAGGCATGTCGGCGTCTACGGGATGTCGGCCGGCGGCCTCACGGCACTGACGCTGGCCGGCGCGCGCTGGTCGCCGGCCCTGCTGGACAGCCATTGCCAGGCGCATCTGGCCCAGGATTTCCCGGCCTGCGTGGGACTGGCGAGCGCGCTCACGGGCAGCAGGGTCGACTCCTTGCGCCTGGCCGTCGCTCGCCGCGCGATCCACTGGAAACTGGGTAGCCAGACCACGCTCGAAACCTGGACCGATCCAAGGATCACGGCCGCGGTGGCTGCCGTGCCCATGGCCGCGCCCGTCGACATGGCCTCGCTCGCGGCACCGAGGATTCCACTCGGACTGGTGCGCGCGGGCCGCGACGACTGGCTCGCTCCGCAATGGCACGTCGACGCGGTGCGCGCCGCCTGCGGCACCGGCTGCGTGCTGGTGGCCGACATGCCGAGCGCGGGCCACGGCTCGATCCTGTCGCCGCAGCCGCCCGAGCTGCCGCCCCGCGCGGCCCGGCTGCTGAACGACCCGCCGGGCTTTGACCGGGCCAGCCTGCCAGACGTCTACGGCGCCATCGCCCGTTTCTTCGTCCAGAATCTGGCGCCATGAAGATCCATTGGTCCAGCGTCGGCCGGCATTACCTGCAGGTCATCGCCTTCTGCTGCGTGGTGGCGGTGCTGACCACGGCGATCTGGCCGAACAAGACCTACCTGATGCAGGTCGGCTATGCCTTGTCCGTGGGCACCRTCACCTGGGCCGTCATCGAGTTCGGGCGCTACCTCGTCGACCCGCGCCACTGTCACACCGACGGCAGCGGCGGCCATGGCTGGCCGAAGGGTTGGCGTGGCCTGCTGCTGACCGCCGTGGGCATCGGCTGCGGCTTCCTGGTCGGCGACCGCGTGGGCGATTTCATGTTCAGCTACCCAAACGTCTCGACGCCGCGCGACAACACCATCAGCCTGGTCATCACCATCGTCGCCGGCGCCGCCGCCAGCTTCTACTTTCACGCCCGCGGCAAGGCTGCCGCGCTGACCGCCAAGATCGCCACCGCCGAACGCGACGCCGGCGAAGCCAGGCTCAAGCTGCTCGAGACCCAGCTCGAGCCGCACATGCTGTTCAACACCCTGGCCAACCTGYGCGCATTGATCACGCTCGACCCCCCGCGCGCGGTCGAGATGCTCGACCATCTCAACAACTACCTGCGCGTCACCCTCGCCGGCTCGCGCGCCACCTCGCACCCGCTGGCCTCCGAATTCGATCGGCTGCGCGACTACCTCGAGCTCATGTCGATCCGCATGGGACCGCGGCTGCGCTACACGCTCGACCTGCCCGAGGCCTTGCGCGACCTGCCCGTCCCGCCGCTGCTGCTCCAGCCCCTGGTGGAGAACGGCATTCGGCACGGGCTCGAACCGCAAGTCGAGGGCGGCGAGATCAGCGTCCGTGCGCGGCGCGAAAACCGCGCCGAGGACGGCCAGCCGCAGGTCCGCATCGAAGTCTGCGACACCGGCGTCGGTCTGCGGGCTGCACCTGCAGCCGATGAGGGCGGCTTCGGCGTGACGCAGGTGCGCGAACGCCTGCGCGCGGTCTACGGCGCGCGCGGCACCTTGACGCTGAAGCCCACGGCCGCCGGCGGGACCCTCGCGACGGTCGTATTTCCCACCTGAAGACATGAACGCCACCGCACTCATCGCCGAAGACGAACCCCTGCTGGCCCGGGCGCTGCAGGCCGAACTGGCCGCCGCCTGGCCGGAACTCGGTGTCGTCGCCACGGTCGGCGACGGCGCCAGCGCCGTGCAGGAGGCATTGCGGCTGCTGCCGCAGGTGCTGTTCTTCGACATCCGGATGCCGGGCCTCGACGGGCTCGGCGCCGCCGCCGAACTGGCCGACAGCTGGCCGACCGACGAGGCGCCGATGCCGCAACTGGTCTTCGTCACCGCCTATGACGAATACGCGGCGCGCGCCTTCGAGGCGCAGGCGATCGACTACGTGCTGAAGCCGGTCCAGCCCGAACGGCTGCGCCGGACCGTCGCGCGGCTCAGGCAGGCGCTGGCCGCCCAGGCGCCCGCCGATGCGATCGCGCCGGCCGCGTTGGAGCAGACGCTGACGCAATGGCGCCGGCTGCTGGCCAGCGCCGGTTCATCGGGTCCGGACATCGCCAGCGCTCCGCTCAGGTTCATCAACGCCAGCGAGGCCGGCGGATCGACGGTGCGCATGGTGCCAATCGACGAAGTGATCTACTTCGAAGCCGCTGACAAGTACGTCCGCGTCCTGACGGCCACGCACGAGTACCTGATTCGCACCCCGCTGAAACAGTTGCTGCCCCAACTCGACGCTGAGGTCTTCTGGCAGGTGCATCGCGCGGTGGTGGTGCGCAGCAGCGCGATCGAGGCGGTGCACCGCGACGAAGCCGGGCGGCAGCAGCTGAGCCTGCGCGGGCGCGACGACAGGATTCCGGTCAGCCGGCTCTATACCCACCTGTTCCGTGCGATGTGAAAGCAGAGCCCCCGCGCTCCCAGGCATAAAAAAACCGGCCCGTTCGACGGGCCGGTTTCTTCACGTGTGACAGCAGACAGATTCGGGACAGCTGTCGCTCAGCGATAGTAGCGGTCGTGGCCGTGACCGTGGTGGCGGTAGTAGCCCGGGGCCGGACGGTAATATGCCGCCGGCGGCGCGTAGTAAACGGGGGCCGGACGGTAGTAGACCGGGGGCGCCGGACGGTAATAGACCGCCGGCGGCGGATAGTAGGCCGGCGCCGGCGCCACGTACACCGGAGCGGGTGCGTAGTACGGCTGCGGAGTGGCAACCCCGATCGCGACGCCCGGCACGTTGACGCCGACCGACCAGCCGACGGTCGCACTGGCCGAAGCGGCGGCGAACAGCGTGCCCGCGGCAACAACGCCGGCAGCGGCCCATTTGAAGAACTTGGTGCGGTTGACGTTCATCTTGAAACTCCTGTTGAGGGCGGGGTTTGGCCGCCCATGTATGTATTGAACGCGTGACATGTGAACCCGGTGTACGCCGCTCTGTGAAGAAAGTTGCCAAAGGTAACAGCCCCGGAGCCCGCCCTAGAATGAGCGGATATGACTTCCTCTGCAGACAACGACAGCACCAAGCCGAGCAATTTCCTGCGCCACGTGATCGAAAGCGACCTCGAACAGGGCCATTATTCCACCCGCAAGTGGGGCGGATCCCCAGGGGATGCCACCCATCACGCCCAGGGCATGCAGGATCCGGCCAAGGTCCGCATGCGCTTCCCACCCGAGCCCAACGGCTACCTGCACATCGGGCACGCCAAGAGTATCTGGCTCAATTTCGAGCTGGCGAAGGAATATGGCGGCGTCTGCCACCTGCGCTTCGACGACACCAATCCCGAAAAAGAGGAGCAGGAGTACGTCGATGCCATCCGCGATGCCGTGAAATGGCTGGGTTACGACACCCGCCTGGCCGATAACCCAGCCAAACCGGGCGCGGTCGATGAGCACGTGTACTTTGCGAGTAACTACTTCGACTTCATGTACCGGGCTGCGGAATACCTGATCGCTGCCGGCCTGGCCTACGTCGACGAACAGAGCGCCGAGCAGATCCGGGCCACTCGCGGCGACTTCAACACGTCCGGCACCGACAGCCCGTTCCGCAGTCGCACGCCGGACGAGAACCTGGCGCGCTTTCGCGCCATGCGCGACGGCCAGCTCGATGACGGCGCCGCCGTGCTGCGGGCCCGGATCGACATGGCGAGTCCGAACATCAACATGCGCGATCCGGCGCTCTACCGCATCCGCCGCGCGACCCACCACAACACCGGCGACACCTGGTGCATCTATCCGATGTACACCTTCGCGCATCCGATCGAGGACGCGCTGGAACAGATCACGCACAGCTTCTGCACGCTCGAGTTCGAGGACCAGCGGCCCTTCTACGACTGGCTGCTCGATCGCCTGGCCGAAGGCGGCCTGATCGCCTCGCCGCATCCGCGCCAGTACGAGTTCGCGCGTCTCAACGTCACCCACGTGATCACCAGCAAGCGCAAGCTGCGCCAGCTGGTCGAAGAGAATCATGTCGACGGCTGGGACGACCCGCGCATGCCGACTCTGGCCGGCCTGCGCCGCCGCGGCTACACGCCCGAGGCCTTGAAGCTCTTCTGCGAGCGCTCCGGCGTCACCAAGTCCGGTGGCTGGATCGACTACGCCAGCCTCGAGGCCGCGCTGCGCGACACGCTCGACCCGATCGCGCCGCGCGCGATGGCGGTGCTCGACCCGGTAAAGCTGGTCATCACCAACTGGGACGATCTGATGGGCGCCGGCTTCATCGACGAATGCACGGCGCCGGTGCACCCGCACCACCCGGAGCGCGGCCAGCGCAGCTTCAAGATCGGCCGCCAGGTCTGGATCGAGCGCACCGACTACGAGGACGTCCAGCCCAAGGGCTTCTTCCGCCTGTTCCCGGGCAACAAGGTGCGCCTGAAGTACGGCCACACGATCGTCTGCACCGGGGCCACCCGCGACGCCAGCGGCAGGCTGCAGGAAGTGCAGGCCACGCTGGTGCCCGACACCAAGAGCGGCACGCCGGGCGCGGACGCGATCAAGGTCAAGGGCAACATCACCTGGGTCGCGGCGGCCGATGCGCTGCCGGCCGAGATCCGCCTGTACGAGCGGCTGTTCGCAGCTGCACAGCCCGGCAGCGGCGAGTTGCTCGAGGAACTGAACCGCGACAGCCTCGTGACCTGCCAGGCCTTCGTCGAGCCTTCGCTGGCCAACGCGGCGCAAAGCGGCGCCGGCTTCCAGTTCGAGCGCCACGGCTACTTCGTGGTCGATGCCAAGGCGGCTGCCGCGGGCCAGCGCGTATTCAATCGCGCCGCGGGGATGCGCGACAGCTGGGGCAAGTGAAGCGCGCCATGCATCGCCGATCCCTGCTGCTCGGAACCATGGGCCTGCTGGCGCTACCGGCGAACCAGGCCATGGCTGCACCTGCTTCCGTCGCCGGGCCGACCGACGCCTGGCCGCATGGCGCCCAGGTGCCGGGCGGCGTGGCGCGGCTGTCGCTCGGCCCCTCGCCGACGCGGCCCGAGGCCCGCACCGAAGCCGGCATCCCGGTGCTGGTGCTGGGCGACGCGGTCGAATGGACCGCGCTGGTCGGCATTCCGCTCGGGGCGACGCCTGGCAAGGCCCGCATCACGGTGCGCGCCGGGGACGGCGCCGAGCGGCCGATCGACTATGCGATCGCCACCAAGAAATACAGCGAGCAACGTCTCAAGGTGGCACCGGGCACGGTCGATCTTTCCGCTGCCGACCAGGCGCGCTACGAGCGCGAACGGGTCCATCTCGCGACCGTGATGGCCACCCACACGGAAGCCCACTTGCAGGACCTGCAGATGGAGGTGCCGGTACCGGGCCGGCGCTCCAGTTCCTTCGGCCTGCGCCGAGTCTTCAACGGCCAGTCGCGCAATCCGCACAGCGGCATGGACATCGCAGCGGCCACGGGCACGCCGGTGCTGGCGCCGCTGCCGGGCCGGGTCATTGATATCGGCGACTACTTCTTCAACGGCGGCACCGTCTGGCTCGACCATGGCGGCGGCCTGCTCACGATGTACTGCCACCTGAGCCGCATCGATGCGAAGGTCGGCGATGTGCTCGAGACCGGCGAGCGCCTGGCCGCCGTCGGCGCCACCGGCCGCGTGACCGGGCCGCACCTGCACTGGTCGGTGATGCTGAACCGCGCGATGGTCGACCCGGCGCTGTTCATTGCGGCCTGAGGTTCACAGTGGCCGCGTCAGGTATACCGCTTCGCGCCCGACGATCACCCGCTGCGCCGGCATGAAGACAGTGCAGTCGTCGCAGGGGGCGCGGATCTGGTCCGGCCCCTGGGTGGCGATCAGCTCGCCCTTGGCGAAAGTCTCGAAGCCGATCAACGGCCGCACGAAGCGGAAATCCTTGAACTGGATCATGTGCGTCTGCAGCAGCTCGAAGCGGCGCTGCGGCTCGGCGTCGGGCACGGCCCCTTCCCTCTCGATCAAGCCGAAATGGGCCAGGAAGCGCAGCGTCACCTCGGTCGCGAGGTCGGCCGCGCTCTGCTTGAAGTGCTGGCCGCATTCGACCACCATCGCGGCGCCCGGGGCGTCGGCACCGGCATGCAGGCCGTGCTGGATCAGCGGCGTGCCCGAGCCCAGGCCGCTCGGCATCACGAGGTGCACCGGCGGCAGGCCGATCGCCATCGCCACCCGCGCATTGCGCTCGAAATCGGGGTAGACCCAGAACGGCACCACGTCCTGGC
>NZ_JBFUIU010000337.1:0-9490 GCF_056401695.1 Variovorax sp. P4_D9 | reverse complement strand
CAACTGGCCAGCGGCCTTCACTTCGCCCTGGAGAACGTCGCGCAGTCGCTGGCAGCCCAGGTGACCGAGGCTATCGCCGCCCGGACCAGGCGCCAAGCGGATTCCGATGCCATTGGCCAGGTCGTCAGGGACGTGCTGCCCGGTTTCCTCGAAGAGGAGTTCACCCAAGGCCTGCTCAAGAACCAAGCCACCGCACGCAAGCGCCGAGCCATGCTGATGCACCTCCTGGCCGCCGCGGACGTGCAGGCCTTCGTCGACAGTCCCGCCAAAGCGCCCAACGAGGTAGACGCCGAGGATGACGGCGAACAACTGACCAGCGAGGCCGCCGCCCGACTCCTTCACGTTTCCCGCACCCACCTCAACTCCCTGCTGGATGCTGGGGCGCTCGGCGACGTCAGTCGCACCGCCGGCGGCCACCGGCGCGTTTCGAAGGTCGCAGTGCTGGCCTACAAGGCCGACAGCAAGTCGCGGCAGGCCAAGGGCCTCGACGCCATGGCTCGGGCCAGCCAGCGCATCGGCCTGTACAACGACGAACTGGCGGGTGTGCCGCGCCGCGCAAAGCGCTGAAGGTGTCCAACCGGAAGGCATCGAGTGGGGCGCCCGTCTTGCCCCGCATCGTTCTGGTCGATGCGAACGTTTTCTTTGCACCTCGCATGCGCGACCTGTTCATGCACCTGCACGAGGCTGAAGTGGTGAATGTCCATTGGACGCGGGAGRTTGAGGCGGAATGGACGCGCAACGTGATCGCCAAGCAGAACGCAGACAGCCAAGACATACAGGACTGCCTGCAGGGAATGCGAGCGGCCGCCGAAGGCTGGGAAGTCGCCGGCTACGCGAAGCACATCGGCCGATTCGAGCCCGTGGACGCAAAGGATCGCCACGTCGCCGCAGCTGCCTACAAGCTCTCGCTCGATGATTGGCCGGGTCAGCCGGTCGCCCTCGTCACCAGGAACGTCAAGGATTTTCCTCAGCACGCCTTCAAGGACACGCAGGTTGTCCGCTACGCCATTTCGGCCTACCTCGATGGCCTGCAGGCAGAAGCGCCGGACATCGTGGCCAAGGTGGCGGAAGGCTGCCGTAGGAAACTCAAGACCCCGAAGCTCACCCGTGAGGAATACGTCGCTGTCCTCATGAAGAACGGTTGCCACGGTCTGGCGCAGGCGCTTGCGACCCGTTGGGCGGTCGAGTGCCCCGTGGTGGCAAAGGATGGGACGTTGTACTACGTCACCGCTAAAAGCGTTCCGAAGCCGAAGGACAAGAAGCCAGCCAGCCGAAAGCGGTGAAGGCCTTTGGTGGCTGGCTGCGTCGCCGCCCCTGGGCGTGCCGACGAAGGTGTGTGGCTGGCCGCGCCCGCCAGGAGTTTCGTCCTCCTGCGCAGTGTCATTCGGTTGGCTCTCGCTTAGGGCGAGAAGACCACCTTCGGGCGGTTCTTTCATATTCGGAATTCCTGAGGTAGACGCCATTGGAAGCTCGAAAAATGCGGTCTACGTCGACGGGTACAACCTGTACTACGGCCGGCTGAGAGATACGCCCTTCAAGTGGCTCCATCTGGTCGCCCAGCATGGACGCAGGCGGCGCCTTGCTTCCCGCCTATCAAGAGGGCCTTCCTTATGATCGGAATCTTCGAACCCGCGTCTGGAAGATCGAGGAGAAGAAGACGGACGTGAACCTGACGATGGCAATGTACCGTGACGCCGCCAGAGGACTGTTCGACCAGGTCGTGCTGTGCTCCAACGACAGTGATGCCGAACCCGTGCTGGCCGCGCTGCGCGAGGACTTTCCGGCGATCCGCATCGGTGTCGTGACACCCGTGAAGCCGCCGGTGGCGGGCAAGGGCGCTTCGCGCGGTTTCAGCACATCCTTGGCACAGCACGCTCACTGAGTTCGGCGGCACATCCTCGATGAGGAGCTGCAAGCCGCCCAGCTTCGCGACGTGGTCCCGACATCTCGCAAAGCGATCAAGAAGCCGGCGCATTGGTAGCGCTGCGCAATACGCCGAACATTGCTGAAAGCCCGATCTCGCTCCATCGCCAAAGATTTGCGCGTCGGCGTGGAGGCCTCACGAAAACTTCGCCGCCGCTCCCCCTTTGCGACGCTTTCGGGCAAGATAGCGACGAAGCTGTCACGGTTCGGGGCTTGTAGGGAGAGCGTCTATTCATGACTGTCGCGTGCCACACAAGGCACGCTGTTTGCGTCATTGCGAAAATTCAAATCTCGAGCTGATTTTCGTGCCCCGTTTGAGGGCATCCGGTTGTCTCCTCCACCCTTCTTGGTGGATTTCAATCCTCGGGACCTCGGTCCTGAGGATTTTTTTGCGCGAGGGGCAGAGACAGGCGAAGTCCCACGCAAAGCAAGAGATCCAACGGATCGACAACGGCGGTCCGTCGACCCTCTCCGGCTGACAATGCAGGCGACATTAGAGCGCCTGGAGCTCCCCTCGAATGCGATCGCCGACCGAGACGCCAACTGCGCTCTCGGGCTGCACGTAGTTGTCGCCGATCGATGCGCACATCTCCACGACCAGCCTGGCGAAATCCACCACGTTCCGGTCGAGCGGATCGCCGGGGCGGATCAGTCCTACCGCTACGGCCGCTTCCTTGAACAGCTCCAGTGCGTCGCGCGGCCCGACCGGGTTCTTGTCTTCGTCCTCATTGACGTAGGTATAGAGCATCGCCAACTCCTTCAAGGTGTCCTGATGCCAGCATACGCCGCCGATGGGCGTGTTGCATTCGCGCGCAGCTCGATGCCGAGATGCGCTCGGCTCGCGAAGCTGGCCTTCGCATCGACCCTGTGCTCCTCCGCCCGAAAGTCGCCAGCCGTATGGGCAACGCAGGTGTCGATCGCGCGGTGCGCGGCCTGCCAGGCTCCATCGACCATGCGCCGGCCTTGGCGGACCTCACTGACGAATGTCAACTGCACCGGACAAGCCATCTTGTCTGAAGGACGGCGGCAGCGGCAATGCGAACATCGCACCGGTGCACCACCCGTCTGAACGCGACATGACCAATCTGTACACCTCGTTCTCTGAAGCCGTCGAGCCGACCGCCGCTTCCCTTACCCATGCTGCGCTGGAAGCGGCGAGCGCCTATCTGGACGGGAAGCCAAGCGGCTCCAAGGTGAAGATCGGCCGCGCGAGGCGCGATGCCGATTTCTGGTCGTGCCCGTACTGGCCCTCCGTGCCGATAGACACCTGGCGCTCCAGCATCATGACGCTGGCGCTTTCGCACTACTTCGCCCAGGAGGAAGCTAGCAACCCAGACCTGCTGGATCGGCTTGCCGCCGCCTGCCCGACCTTGCTCGAGAAGGCCGTTCGTCATTCCGGCATCGTGATGCGCTTCGCACCCATGCGGCATGCTGAATTGGAAAGGCTGGGCCGACGGCTTCTCCCGGTAGCCGAGCTCTGCCGTGTCCTCTACATATTTCGCCAGGCGCACGACGAGCGCCTGAAGAAGCTCGGCGCCCATCGAGCCACTTTCGCGCAGACGACGCCATTTGAACTGCTGGTTCTCGCGAGCCTCTACGCCTTCGAGCACCTCGTGCCACGGGGCATGGATTCGCCGCACCGTGCGGACGGCGTTCAATCAGAGGATCAAGAGGCATGGGAAGCGATCAACGATGTCTTCCTATGGAAACTCGGCAGCGCTGATCCGAAAGACTTCTCGCTGAATGACGACGTGATCGGCTTGGCGCTCGTGAAGCACCTCGCCCCGGTGTTGCGATGCGTTCCGGGTCGGGCCGACTCTGGCACGACTTTGCGAGGACAAATCCGCGATCTGCTCGCGGCGCAGATCGAACTCAACGCCTTCGTTTCTCAATCGGCGGACGCGTTCAGCTACGACCAGGGGATCCGTTTCGTGCCGCATGGCACCTCACTTGAAATCGTCGAAATCGACGCATCGGCGCGAGCGGCCTGGCAGCGTGATGGCCACAAGCTCGCGCGCCTGCACGAGTACTGGTTCTACAGGGCACTCGACACCTTCATGCAGTCGGGGAGGGCCACCGAGACCATCGGTCGCCCCGAGAATCACGAGGCCAACCGCCTGGCCTACATGCGTGCCTTGCGCACACGGCGGCAGTTGACCGAGGTCTACGGCATTGCCGAAACCGTGACGACCGATGGTGGCGAGTCGGTCGACGTGTTTCAGGCGTCGCTGTCAATGGAGCTGATGTCGGCGTTCTACCAGCGGGACTTCCTCGAAACCTTCATGGGTCACTTGCGCGCCTACGGCGACTGGCGTGTGGCCTTGCGCAAGCTCTGCGAAGGCGGCGCACTTTCAGGAATGCAGAATCGCTTGCCGCTGACCTGGTCGGTCCGCGCTGCCAAGATCGCGAACATCACCGGTTGGACCGTCTCCGCGGCGACGCCGCAGGGGGATGCCGCGAAGGCCGCGGCGATTCTCGATTTCTGGAGCAGCGACTGGGCCGCGTTGTCCGCACAGTTGAAAGGCGCCGAGCCGGGCCTGCGGCCCGAACTGCTGGAGCGGCCGGTGTTGAAGTTCGGCGAGGTGCTCGTGCAATTGCCCTGGCATCTTGGCCTGCAGAACAACAGCACCGCGATCATCAACAACCTTCGCCGCCTGGGCCAACGCCGGGGCGAGGCACGTGAAGAAACGCAGCGCATCGAGACCGGTCTTGCGCGAGCGCTGGAAGCTCGCGGCTTTGTCGTCGTATCGAACTGGCTGCCCGATCGTGCGTTGCACGGCGATGCCGGCGAGATCGACCTGGTCTGTGCGCTTGAAGGAGTCGTGCTGGTTGTCGAAGTGAAATCGACCGTTATCCGGAAGTCGCGAAAGGAAGCATTCCAACATGCGACGAGCACGCTGCGTCACGCTGGCCGCCAGGTGTTGCGCAAGTCGGAGGCCGTGGCGCGAGACCTTCGCGAAAACGGCACGCTGCGAACCGCCCTGCAGCTCGGGGCGGCTGAAGCGGACCCAGCGTTGATACGGTGGATTGTCGATACGTCGATCGAGTGCGACCACCAGCGCTTCTCCGGCGTCCTGAAGGTCTCGCTCGAAGAGATCCTCATTGCCCTGCGCGACGACGCAGCGCTGTTGACGAATCCTGCCAATCTCTTTCTTTCAGACCCGATACCAGCGGCGGGCGAAGAGGAGGCCTGGGCCGAGCGCGCCACGTTGTATCCCGATGGCTTTTCGGCAACGGCGCTTCGTCGCGGTCATCGAGCAGGCGGCCGTCTGGCAAGACCTTTGAACTCCGAGGCGAGTTGCCGGCCCGTCACCGCAGCTCACTTGTGAGCGCGGTACGGCGTTCGCCACTCGCCCCAAGAAAATCCGCAAGCAGATTCGTGTCCTCTGTTGAGGGCGGGGTGGGCTTGCCTGTGAGGCCTGACGCTACCTTACCGTTCTCGCGGTCAAGGCCCTGCGCGCGCTTCGCGTGCTCGGCGCGTGCCGCGCGCCTGCGGCGGCCTTGAGCGCTGCGCTGCGGCAAGGGAGCTGGGGCCACGCAGGCAATCCCGCCTGTGTCATCTCACAGGAGCTCATCATGACCGCATCTTCCGATCTCACAGACCGGCAGCAACGCATCGTCGAAGCACTTCGTCCCTTCTTTGGCGCCGAGGCGGACGCACTGTACGAGGCCAACGATCGGTCGCTGTTGAAGCTGACCTACTTCGCGCGTCAGTCTTCCTTGCCGAGCTTCCGTCGCCTGGTCACGGGGCTCGCTCTGGCGCAGGAACTTCTGGTCGAGGAACTGACCAGCCGCTCGGTGTTCGATTCGCCAAGAGCCGTCACCGACTTCCTGAAGCTTCACTTCGCCGGGCAGCCGCACGAGAGTTTCGCCGTGATGTACCTCGACGCGCGGAACGCGCTCATCGCGTTCGAGGAGCTGTTCCGCGGTACCTTGACGCAGACGAGTGTCTATCCGCGGGAGGTCATGCGGCGCTGTCTCCACCATGAGGCTGCGGCTCTGATCATTTCGCACAATCATCCAGCCGGAAGCGTCGAGCCCTCGCAGGCGGACCAACTGCTGACGAAGACGTTGAGTACAGCGCTTGCAATGATGGACGTCCGGGTCGTGGACCACGTCATCGTGGCGGGCGCAAAGTCGCTCTCGTTCGCGCAACGCGGCCTCTTGTGACGCATGGGGCTACGGCCCCTTTTTTCATTTCGCGTTGCCAGCGCACTTCGTGCGAGCCATCCAGAGTGCCCGCCGCCAAGGCGGCGAGAGTCATGGGGAATTGTCGGGAGATAGGGCGGTGCGGGTCTGTGGGGCAGGGGAGGGTGGCTTGCTGTTCCCTTGAGGGTGCCACGCCGTGCTCGCCGTCAAGGTCTGCGCGCCTGCGGCGCTGGCGGCCTGCGCCCGTCTTCGAACCTTGACCGCTTGCGCTGCGGCGTGCCGTCGACGGTCACGGGCAATCCCGCCCTCTACCGTTCAAGGAGAACGTCATGCGCTCCCACTTTCCCTTCATCACCGACGAACAGTTCGAGACGCTTCTGTCCAACGGCCGCTTGGCATTGGCGTACCAGGAGAAGGGCCAGGACTTCGATCCGCTGCCCGTGGTCAAGCTCTTCACGCCCGATGCGGGCGCGACCTGGCTGCTGACCGAAATCGATCCTGACGCGCCGGAGATTGCCTTCGGCTTGGCCGATCTCGGCATGGGCTTTCCGGAAACGGGCACGGTGAGCTTGGTTGGGCTTACCGTCGTGCGCGGGATGATGAACCTGCCAATCGAACAGGACCTGCACTTCCGGGCCACGCAATCACTGAGCGCTTACGCGCGGGAGGCTCGACTCGCCGGGCGCATCCAGGCCTGAGAGGCTGCCGCCGGCGCTGCCGGCGGCATGTCACTTCACTTGCCCTTTCTTGGGCGCGCTGCGCGCGCTGTGTTCGATCAGGCCGCGCGTCGCGCGGCAGGCCCACGGGTTGGATGAGGGACGCATGCCTCTGCGTTGCAGAGGAGAGCCGAGCGGCCTGCGGCCGGGCGCTGCCGGCCGGTGGCCCGCGTGGGTCGCTGGTGCGTGGCGCGGCGCATCTGCCTTCAGAGCCACCTCTTGATCGACGCATAGCTCGCACGGCCCGCTGTCCAGGGCTTCGGGCTCTCGCCACCGTCCTCACCCGGTCATCGCTTCGCTCAGCTGCGGCTTGCGGGCGGTCCCTGGAGATCGGCCCTTGCTGCTCGCTCTTCATGCGCCGAGGCGGCTCCGAAAGCAGATCTTCAACCACCGCGGCACCCACCGCAGAAAGGCCCAGCCATGCGCGCACTTCAATCCTCCCGGCAGCACAACCCCCACGGTCAGGCAAGCCAAGCAGCCACGGGTGTTCCCCCCGTACCCCCCGAGGACTCACCAAAAGCAGGTGCTGTTCAATTCGCAGGTTCAACGCCGCGCGGCGGCGGGCGCATGGATGTCCGGCAATCGATCACCGACCGGATCATTGGGATGCTCGAGAAAGGCGGCAACGTGTTTCGAGAGCGCTGGACCCGGGCCGCTTCGCGCGGCATGCCGCGCAACGGCAAGACCGGTGCGCCGTACCACGGCGCCAACGTGCTCCTGCTGTGGGATGCAGCGATCGAGCAATGCTATCCCACCAACGTCTGGATGACCTACAAGCAAGCCGCCAGCCTGGGTGCCCAGGTACGCAAGGGCGAGCGGRCCGTGCTGTGCGCGCACTTCGAGCGCAAGACGGGCCAGGCATCGCCGGGTGCGGCTCGCGATTCGCAAGGCATTTCAGGTCGGCAAGAGGAGGAGGGCGGCGAGGTCGGCGCGGCCGAACGTAGCTTCCTGCTGTGCAGGCCGTTCTGGGTTTTCAACGTCGCGCAGATTGATGGCGTGCCGCCGGAGCTGATGGACGGAGAACTCGTTGCCAAGGACTGGGCGGATCGCTCCCCGATCGAAGGCGCGATGCGCCTCATTGGCGGATGCGAGGCAAGGATCCAGCATGGGTTCGAGCGCGCGGCCTATGCGCCGCACGCGGACAGGATCCTCATGCCCGACATCGTCCAGTTTACGAGTCCCGAGGCCTACTGTGCCACGGCGCTGCATGAACTGGTGCATTGGACAGGACACTCGAGCCGGTTGAATCGCGAATTCGGGAAGCGCTTTGGCGACGACGCCTATGCGTTTGAAGAGCTGGTGGCCGAACTCGGCTCCGCCTTCGTGATGGGACACTGCGGGATCGTGGACGCGACCGTCGAAGGGCATGCGGCGTACCTTGACAGCTGGCTGCAGGTGTTGAAGAACGATCGAACGGCGATCTTCACGGCCGCACGACATGCTGGCGAAGCGTTCGACTACATCCTGGCCAGAGAGATGCCGGCGCTTGACGGGTCACAGATCCTGCCAGCGGAGGAATGAACCCCGGGCAGTGGCCGCAGGTTCGGCCACTTTCCAATTGTTCTCGGTACAGGCCGATCGGCCTGCCAGAACAAATTAGACTCCAGCCTTTCCACTTTTTCATCTTTCCATGACCAAGACCTACGCCGAATTGGCACGCGAGATCGCGGCACTCCAGGCCTCCGCCCAGAAGCAACTGGCGCTCGAAGCCAAGGGCGCCATCACGAAGATCAACGCAACGATTGCGAAGTACGGGCTCACGGCGGGCGATCTGAAGTTCGCGTCGATCTCCGCACCCGCGTCGCCTTCGGCCCGCAAGAAGCCCAAGGCGGCGAAGGCGAAGGGCAAGGATGGCGCTGCATCCAACGCCGCGAAGTTCAGCGATGAGAAGGGCAATCAGTGGGGCGGCCGCGGGCCGAGGCCCGCTTGGCTGCGCGACGCGCTCGCAGCCGGCCGGACGCTGGCAAGCTTTGCGATCGGTGCGACGCCGGCAACTGTCGCCCCAGTCACCCCAGTCGCTCCAGTCGCCTCGGTCACTGCGGCGCATGCGCAGAGCGTTCCAGCCAAGTCGATTCGGTCGAAGCGGGTCAAGTCGGCTGCTCCGACAAAACGCGCCTCGAGGAAGACGGCCCCGGCCGCGAAGTCACCGCCAAGCGCTGTCGTCGCTGCGTCCAAGGCCGCCCCAACGAAATCGGCCCGCGCGAAGAAGTTGCCAGCGAAGGCGTCTGCTGCGTCTGCTGCCGCTACGTCTGCGCAAGCGGTCACGCCGCCGACAAAGAAATCGCCAGCGAGGAAAGCTGCTGCGCCGAAGGCGACGCGTGCATTGAAGTCATTGACAAAGGCCACTGGCCCGAATCCCCCGGTGGCAGAGTCGACGCCGGCTTTGCCGGCGAAGAAGGCACCTGCACCCAAGGTGCGCAAGAAGGCCGGACCAAAAGCCGCGCCGCGCAAGGCAGCTGCCGTGACGGTCCAGGCGCCCGCGGCGCCTGAAGCGGTCAACGCGGCGCCGGCGCTGTAACTCTTCTAGAAAGCACAGCCGTCATCACGCAAGTGGTGGGCCTCGTCCGTGCTGGACGTTGTGATGCGCGCCCGGC
This sequence comes from Variovorax sp. P4_D9, assembly GCF_056401695.1. NCBI lineage: Bacteria > Pseudomonadati > Pseudomonadota > Betaproteobacteria > Burkholderiales > Comamonadaceae > Variovorax > Variovorax sp. P4_D9. The sequence goes on along the minus strand of NZ_JBFUIU010000337.1, from coordinate 108 downwards.
GTCATCCAGGATCACGCTGCTTCGCATCTGCCGTTTGATCATTCGACGTGTCCAACCTCTGCGCCACCTTCTTCGAAGCTGCGGATCCACCGGCGGCATCGCCGGTGG
>NZ_JBFUIU010000336.1:0-9501 GCF_056401695.1 Variovorax sp. P4_D9 | reverse complement strand
GAGCATCGCTGCCCAATGCGGCGGCACGGCGCGCATACCACTCGAAAGCGCCCAGCAGCAGGGCCGGCAGCACCCAGGGCCGCAGCAGGGCGCCGAGGTTGCGGCGTTCAGTCATGGCTCTGCGCGATGAAGGCGAACAGCTCGCGCCGCAGCCGCAGGAACTCCGGGTGTTCCTTGGTCCTGAGTTGGTCGCGCGGGCGCGGGATGTCGACCTCGATCATCCGCGCCATGCTGGGCCGACCCGGTCCGGGGTCGGCCTGCAGCGCGATCACGCGGTCGCCGAGATAGATCGCCTCCTCGAGATCGTGGGTGACGAAGAGCACCGTGAGGCCGTCGTCGCGCACCAGCCGGGCCAGCTCGTCCTGCAGGCCCTGGCGCGTCAGCGCATCGAGCGCGCCGAAGGGCTCGTCCATCATCATCAGCTCGGGCCTCTGCGCCAGGCAGCGCGCGATCTGGGCCCGCTGCTGCATGCCGCCCGACAGCTGCATCGGGAACTTGCCGGCATGGCGGGTCAGGCCGACCTTGGCCAGCACCTCGGCGATGCGCGGCGGCCGCAGGCCCGCGGGCACGCCGGCAGCTTCCAGAGCCAGGCTCACGTTGCCCTCCACCGTGCGCCAGGGCAGCAGCGCGCGGCCGTAGTCCTGGAACACGAAGGCGACTTCGCGCGACGGCCCGGTCATCGGCAGGCCGTGGCGCCGGACCTCGCCGGCGCTGGCGGCGACCAGCCCGCTGGCGGCGCGCAGCAAGGTGGTCTTGCCGCAGCCGCTGGGACCGACGATGCACACGAACTCGCCGCGCGCCACCGTGAAGGAGGTCGGCGACAGCACCTCGCGGCCGTCGTAGCGGATGGCGACGCGGTCGACGCAGAGCACGTCCGCGGCCTGGATCTCGCGTGCGTTCACTTCACGACCAGCTTCGCGACGTCGATCGGGGTCTTCAGCATCTCCTGCTCCTTCATGAGGCCGACCCAGTAGGCGAGCTGCTTCTCGCTCACCACGGCGCCGGGCGGCGAGATCTGCACCTTGGCCAGCACCTCCGGCGGCAGCTTGATGTACTTGCCGATGCTGGCGCGGACGCGGGCGTCGTTCTTCGGCTGCTGCATGAAGGCCGCGCCCTCCTGCACCGCGTCGCGGAAGGCACGCGCGGCGGCGGCGTTCTGCTGCACCCACTCACGCTTGGCGGCGTGGACGATGGTCTGGTTGCCCTCGGGCAGGAAGGTCGAGTAGTACGAGGCCACGTAGCCGGCGCCGCTGTCCGTGATGCGGCTCATGAACGGATCGGCCGATACCACCGCGTCGACCGAGCCGCCGCGCAGCAGGTCGCCATGCTGCGGAAAGGCGGCCTCGACGAAGTTCACCTTGCGGTAGTCGACGCCGTTGTCCTTCAGGTAGGCGCGGAAGGTCACGTGCAGGAAGGCGCCGAGGCCGGGCACGCCGATCTTCTTGCCCACGCAGTCCTGCGCGGTCTTGATGCCCGAGCCCGCGCGCGCCACCAGCCCGAAGCCGGTGATGGTCTTGGAGGTCAGGCCGCCGCCGGACACGACCACCAGGTCGAGCCCTCCATCGACCGCCTGCAGGAACACCGACGGCGTCGGTCCGCCGATCTGCAGCGAGTCCGACTGCAGGGCGGCCGGAATGGTCGAGTTCAGCGGAATGAACTTGAGCTCGACGTCGAGGTTGCGCTTCTTGAAGCAGCCCTCCTCGGCGGCCACGAAGACCGAGGCGAAGTCGGTCACGGCGGTGTAGCCGAACACGATCCGGGGGGCGGCCTGTGCGCGGGCGGGCAGGGCGGCGCCGAGGCTGGCGGCGCCCAGCGCCGACAGCAGGCTGCGTCGTTTCATCATGTCTGTCTCCTGGGGTGGGTTTTCTTCTGCGGGTTCCGGGGGCGCGGCAGCGCGGCGCGCAGCCCGCCGACGATGAAGCTCACGAGCATCGGCGCGGCGGCGGGGTCGGCGCGCCGGTTCTCGCCGTGCGACAGCCGTTCGATGCGGCTGTCGTTGAGGTGATGCAGGAGCGCACCCAGCGCGAACTGGTAGCCCCAGGCGACCTGGCCGCGCGTGGCGTGCGGCAGCGCGATGTGCAGCGCATCGATGTAGGCCTCGGCCAGCGGGTCGAAGTAKCCGCGCAGCACGCGGTCGGCTTCCTCGGTCGCGTGGTAGAGCTCGCGCGCCACCAGCAGTGCGTAGTACTCGCCCTCGGCGCTCGCGCGCAGGGCCAGCACCGGGCCCGTGAACGCCTCGATGATGCGCGGCAGCGTGCGCGGATCGGCCGGGTCGTTGCGCACCGCGCGCAGGCCGTCGAGCCGCTCCTCGATGGTGTGGCTCCAGTGCGCGAAGATCGCGTGGAAGAGCTCCTGCTTGGGCCCGAAGTAGTAGCCCACCAGCGCCAGCGGCACGCCGGCCTCGTCGGCGATCTGGCGGATCGACACCACGTGGTAGCCGTGCTGGGCGAACAACTTTTCCGCCGCCAGCAGGATCGCCTGCCGTCGGTCGGGCCGCGCCTCCTCGGCCGCCGCAGCGCTGCGGCGAGGCGATCGGCGAACGGGCGCGGCGCGTTGGACCATGGTGCGATTGAACAAGCGTACAAACTTATTGAACACTCGTACAAACCCTGTGCTAACCCGCATTGATCCCCGGGTGCCGGCGGCGTTAGGCTGCGAGAGTGAAACTCACGACACCCGCCCCCTTCGTTCCCCAGATCCGGCTCTACCAGAACTGGTTGCGCGACACGCGCGGCCTGGCCTTCGACAGCTACGACGCGCTGTGGCGCTGGTCGGTCACCGACCTGCCGGCCTTCTGGCAAAGCATCTGGGACTTCTTCGACATGCAATCGCCCACGCCGGCGAGCTGCGTGATTGCCGACCGGCACATGCCCGGCACGCGCTGGTTCCCGGGCGCCCAGGTGAACTATGCGCGCGAAGTGTTCCGGCATGTCGACGCCGCGCACGCGGCCGGCATGCCGGCGGTGATCAGCGAGAACGAGCTCGGCGAAGTGCGCGAGATGTCGTGGCCGGAATTGCGCCGGCAGGTCGCCGCCTTTGCGCTGGCGCTGCGCGAGCTCGGCGTCGAGCGCGGCGATCGCGTGGCGGCGTACCTGCCCAACGTGCCGGAGGCGCTGATCGCCTTTCTCGCCTGCTCGACCATCGGCGCCGTGTGGAGCGTGTGCGCGCCGGACATGGGAACGGTCGCGGTGGTCGATCGCTTCCGCCAGATCGAGCCGAAGGTGCTGGTCGCAGTCGATGGCGTCCACTACGGCGGCAAGCCGCTGGACCGCAGCGCCGTCGTGCAGGAATTGCGCGCCGCGCTGCCGAGCGTGCGCAGCCTCGTGCTGGTGCGCACGCCCTTCGCGGCGACGCGGATCCCCGCCGAAGCCGAATGGATGAACGCGGTGGCTCGCGACGATGCCGCGACCGCCGCCTTCGAGCCCGAGTGGCTGCCCTTCGAGCATCCGATCTGGATCGTCTATTCGAGCGGCACCACCGGCCTGCCCAAGCCCATCGTGCACGGCCAGGGCGGCATCATCGTCAACATGTATGCCTGCGGCCTGCACCACGACCTGGGCCCGAGCTACAGCGCCAACAACCACGGCGAGCGCTATCACTGGTACAGCTCGACCGGCTGGGTCATGTGGAACTCGCAGCTCTCGGGCCTGGCCTTCGGCTCGACCATCTGCATCTACGACGGCCATCCGGCCGGCAGCAAGGAGAAGCCCGACTGGGGCGTGCTGTGGCGCTTCGTCGCCCGGCACGAGGTGAGCTTCTTCGGCGCCGGCGCGGCCTATTTTGCCAACTGCATGAAGTCGGGGCTGGACGCGAAGGCCTGCGGCGACCTGTCGCGGGTCAGGGCGCTCGGGAGCACCGGCTCGCCGCTGCCGGAAGAGGTGCAGCGCTGGGGCACGGCGCAGGTGCTCGCGGCGGGTTCGCCGGCGCTGTGGTGGTACAACATCTCTGGAGGCACGGACTTCTGCGGCGCCTTCGTCGGCGGCAACCGCGAGCTGCCCGAAGTTCCGGGCCAGATGCAATGCCGCTTCCTGGGCGCCGCGGTCGAAGCCTGGAACGAAGCCGGCCAGCCGGTGATCGGCGAAGTCGGCGAGTTGGTCTGCGTCCAGCCCATTCCCTCGATGCCGCTGTACTTCTGGGGCGACGAGGGCAATGCGCGCTATCTATCGAGCTACTTCGACACCTATCCGGGCGTCTGGCGCCATGGCGACTGGATCAAGATCGGCGAGGACGGCGGCTGCATCATCTACGGCCGCAGCGACGCCACCATCAACCGACAGGGCCTGCGCATGGGCACCAGCGAGATCTACACCGCGGTCGAGGGCCTGCCCGAGGTGCTCGACTCGATGGTGGTCGATCTCGAATACCTCGGCCGTGAGAGCTACATGCCGCTGTTCGTCGTGCTGCGCGACGGCGTTGCTCTCGACGAAGCGATGCGCGCGAAGATCAACCACGCGATCAAGACCTCGCTGTCGCCGCGCTTCGTGCCCAACGACATCTTCCAGGTGGCGGAGATCCCGCGCACGCTCTCCGGCAAGAAGCAGGAGCTGCCGATCAAGAAGCTGCTGCTCGGCCAGCCGATCAACAAGGTCGTGAACCGCGAGGCGATGGCCAATCCGGCCAGCCTGGATTGGTTCGTCGCCTTCAGTCAAAGCTCACCCCCAGGCCGGCCTCGCCGCACGTAGGCAGGTCACAACCAGTTGCCGCTAGACGGCATCTGGATTGCGTCCGGGCCGCTGGTGTCGACCAGGGCGCCCAGGAACACGCTCAGCAGCGAGATGAAGATGCTCGCGAACACCGCGGTCCAGAAGCCGGACACCTTGAAGCCGCGCACCAGCGCCGACACCAGCAGGATCATCAGCGCGTTGATCACCAGCAGGAACAGGCCGAAGGTCAGCAGCGTCAGCGGCAGGGTCAGGATGATCAGCAGCGGTTTGACCACCGCATTGGCGAAACCGAGCAGCAGCGCGGAGATCACCAGCGAACCGGTACTCTCGAACTTGATCCCGCGGAAGATGTAGCTCGCGACCCAGAGCGAGAGGGCGGTGATGGCCCAGTGCAGCAGGAAGGGCGCCAGGGAATTCAGCATGTCGAGGCTCGCGGTTCGGATTGGAGCCGCGATCATATCGGCCGTCCGCCCGGCAGGGCGTCGCGACGTCCACAGGTGCTTTCCGGCTAACATGAACGTGAACGTACACGTTTGGATTGATGCGTGCCGTGACCACTTCCCAGGACAGCCTCACCGTGCGAGATGCCGCCGCCAGGCTCGGCGTCACGCCGCGCACCCTCAAGTACTACGAGGAGCTCGGCATCGTGGTGCCGGCCCGCAGCGAGGGGCGCTACCGGCTCTACGAGCCCGTCGACCTCGACAAGYTGGCGCGGGTGCTGCGCATGCGATCGCTCGGCTTTTCGTTGACGGCGATCACGGCGATGCTGCAGAAGCCCTTCGAGGCGCCGGCCGATGGCGGCCGGCCGCGGCTTTCCGCCGCCTCGCTGAAGGAACTCAAGAGCACGCTCGCGGCGCAACTCGAGGCACTGAGCGACCGGGTGGCCCAGGTGCGGCGCGAACTCAATGAGGCCGCCGCGCTGCAGGCCCAGTTGCGCCGCGACATCGACTACGTCGAGCGGCGGCTTGCCGGGGAACCGGTCGAAGCCGCGCTGGAGGAGCGCCGCCGGGAGCGCGGACTGAAATGAGCGGGCCGATCGCGGCACGCCCGGACCGCGGCCTCGACGTCGCCGCGCTGATGCCCTGGGTCATCGGCCTGGTGACCGGCATCGACTACTTCGACAACGCGGCTGTTCGCGTTCTTCGCTATATCGCGGGTGGCGTGCACACCTCGGCCGACGAACTGGTCTGGGCCTCGAGTGCCTATGCCCTCGGCGCGGTGCTCGGCATCCTCCAGCAGCACGCTTGGATCGAACGGCTCGGCTATTGGCGCTACCTGGCGATCTGCATGTTCGCCTTCGCGATCGGACGAGGATGCTGGAACAGCAGCCAACCTTCATGGCGTCGCTCGACGGCTTCCAGGCGATGGCGGTGGTGGCGCTGATCGCCGGTGTGTTCGCGGCCTGGCAGCGCGAGATCGGCTGAGCCTGCGTGGGCGCGAGGCCGTGCCCGGCTACAGGTCGGCGAAATCCGAGTTGCCGCTGTGATCCCTGGACTGCCACTCGACCAACCAGAGTTCCACCCGCGTGGCCACCCGGTCGAGCGCCACCTTGCGGTCGCTGTCCAAGTTGGACAGCAGCATGCGGCAGCGCAACACCCCGTCTTCATGCAGTTCCGCGAGACCGCCATGCGACCCTTCCTCGCCGCGCTTGAGCTGGAGGCTGAAGGTCCAGCCCTCGGGCAGGGCCAGTGAGAGTTCGAGGCTGCAGTCTTCTGAAGTGTCCATCAGGGCTCCGGGCCGCCCGGGGCGGCAACCGGAAAGCATAACCCCTGCCGCAGCGAGGCACTCAGGCCACATGCGCGTGGCGCGCCTGTTCGTACAGCGTGCGCGCCAGTTCGCGGTGCCGCGCCAGCAGGGGCGCGAGTTCGAGGTCCGTGAAGCGGCCATCCCGGATTCGCGCGCGACCATTGATCAGGCTCAGCGAGACGGTGGCTGGCTGGCAGAACACCAGCGCGGCCACCGGGTCGTGGCCGGCACCCGCATGCCCGACCCCGCGCAGGTCGAAGGCCACGATATCGGCCGACATGCCCGGCGCCAGCGCGCCGATGTCGTCGCGTCCGAGCACGCGGGCGCCGCCCAGGGTGGCGATCTCGAGCGCTTCCCGGGCGGTCATCGCGGCCGGGCCGAAGCCCACGCGCTGCAGCAGCATCGCCTGGCGCGCCTCGCCGAGCATGTGGGCGCCGTCGTTCGAGGCGCTGCCGTCGACCCCGAGGCCGACCGGCACGCCGGCCCGGCGCATGGCGCCGATCGGCGCGATGCCCGAGGCCAGCCGCATGTTCGAGCAGGGGCAGTGGGCGACGCCGGTGCCGGTGCGGCCGAACAGCGCGATGCCGGCCTCGTCGAGCTTGACGCAGTGGGCATGCCAGACGTCGCGGCCGACCCAGCCCAGGTCCTCGGCGTACTCGGCCGGCGTCATGCCGAATTTCTCGCGCGAATAGGCGATGTCGTTGTCGTTCTCGGCCAGGTGGGTGTGCAGCGAGACGCCGCGCTCGCGCGCCAGTTCGGCCGACAGCCGCATCAAGTCGCGCGAGACCGAAAACGGCGAGCAGGGTGCCAGCACGATGCGGCGCATCGCGTGACGCGAGGGATCGTGCCAGCGGCCGATCAGGCGCTCGCTGTCGCGCAGGATCGCCTCTTCGCTTTCCACCACCTCGTCGGGCGGCAGGCCGCCAAGGCTCTTGCCAACGCTCATGCTGCCGCGGGCGGCATGGAAGCGCATGCCCATCGCGTCGGCGGCCTCGATCGAGTCGTCGAGCCGCGAGCCGTTCGGGAACAGATACAGGTGGTCGCTGGTGGTGGTGCAGCCCGACAGCATCAGCTCGGCCATCGCGGTCCGGGTCGAGACCCGGATCATCTCGGGCGTGAKGCGGGCCCATAGCAGATACAGGTTCGTGAGCCAGCCGAACAGCTCGGCGTCCTGCGCCTCCGGTACGGCGCGGGTCAGGCTCTGGTACATGTGGTGATGGGTGTTGACCAGGCCGGGCATCACCACGTGGCCGCGCATGTCGAACGCCTCGGCCTGGCCGCGCGCCAGCGCCTCGGCGTAGACCGGCGGCAGCTCGGCCGTGGCGCCGACCCAGGCCACCGCCGGGCCTTCGGTTACGACGGCGCCGTCGGGGATCTCGTGCCGGGCGGCGTCCATGGTGACTAGCACGTCGGCGTGCCGGAGGATCAGCGGGCGAGGGGGCGTCGTGGGGGAATTCATGTCATTCGTTTCCGTGTGAGGTGCCGGCGGCCAGCGCGAGCGCGCGCTCCTTCGACAGCACGCCGTTGTAGAAGAGTTTCAGCAGCACCGCCACGCAGGTTCCGAGCACGATACCGCTGTGCGTGAAAGGATGGGTCCAGGCCGGAAAATGCTGGAAGAAGTTGGGCGACAGCGTCGGCACCAGCCCGAGGCCGATCGAGATCGCGATCACGTGCAGCGCATGGCGATTCTGGCTGTGGTCGATCGAGCCGAGGATGCGCACCCCGGTCGCCGCCACCATGCCGAACATCGCGATGCCCGCGCCCCCGAGCACGAAGGGCGGCACCGAGGCCACGATGTGCGCCACCTTCGGCAGCAGCGCCAGCGCGATCAGGAACAGGCCCGCCAGCGCGGCGACGTAGCGCGAGGCACGCCGGTGACGGTGACCAGGCCGACGTTCTGCGAGAAGGAGGTGTAGGGGAAGGTGTTGAAGACGCCGCCGATGACGGTGCCCAGGCCGTCGGCGCGCAGGCCGCGCGTCAGTGCATCGGAAGTGATCCGGCGCCCCCTGATGGCGCCGAGTGCCAGGAACATGCCGGTCGACTCGACCAGCGTGATCATCATCACGATGCACATCGAGACGATGGCGCCGAACTCGAAGCGCGGCAGGCCGAAGTGGAAGGGCGTCGTGATCGCCAGCCAACCGGTCTTCTCGATGTCGTCTAAGTGCATGCGGCCGAGCGCCAGCGACAGCGCCACACCGGCCAGGATCCCGAGCAGCACCGAGATGTTGGCCAGCAAGCCGCGGCCGAAGCGCGACAGGACGATCACCACCGCCAGCACCACGGCGGCGATCGCCAGGTTGGCCGGGTCGCCGTAGGCCGGGTTGGCCACGGAGTGGCGGACGCCGTCGATGAGCGTGGCCTGCGTCGGCTGGCCGCCCGCGGCCCAGTGGATCGCCACGCCCATCAGCGAGACGCCGATCAGCGTGATCACGGTGCCCGTCACCAACGGCGGAAAGACCCCGAGCAGCCGGCCCATCAGCGGCGCCACCGCGATGCCGAAGAGCCCGGCCGCGATGGTCGCGCCGTAGATGGCCGGCAGGTCGAGCGAGGGATCGATGCCGAGCGCGATCATCGGCCCGACGGCCGCGAAGGTGACGCCCATCATCACGGGCAGGCGGATGCCGAAGCACCAGATGCCCAGCGCCTGCACCAGGGTGGCGATGCCGGCGGCGAGCAGGTCGGCGTTGACCAGGAAGGCGATGTCCACCTTCGACAGCCCCAGCGCGCTGCCGACGATCAGCGGCACGGCAATGGTGCCGGCATACATCACGAGCACGTGTTGCAGGCTCAGCGCCGCGCCGCGCAGCGTGGAAGGGGGATCTTCGGTCGACCGCGTCGCTGTCGGGTGCTCGAGTCGTCGATGACGTGGCAGGCATGCGCGGACCTTTCTGGATGCGTCGAGGGCTGGGTCGGCCGCAGTCTAGGAGCCCGTCGGACTTGAGCCGCGGGGATCTGTTCGTTTGACCGCGCGGCGTCGATTGCTACGGCGCGAGGCGGAGTTGCCTTCCTCGAGGGGCCTGAGCGCCCCGCGAGTCGGGTCGTGGGGAGCATCTGCCTCCCTCTTTATGCGGCCCGCAGCACATGCAGC
>NZ_JBFUIU010000335.1:0-9524 GCF_056401695.1 Variovorax sp. P4_D9 | reverse complement strand
GCTGCGCATCGGGCTCGGGCACGGCAGCGTGCAGGGCATCCTGGCCGAGGGCATCGATTCGGCCAATCCGCTGGCGCCCGAGCGTGCCGCCAGCGCGCGGCTCGATTACCTGGCGCTGGGCGACTGGCATGGCTGCAAGCGCATCGACGCCCGCACCTGGTACGCCGGCACGCCCGAGCCCGACCGCTTCAAGGCCAACGACGCCGGCCAGGCGCTGCTGGTGGAGATCGTGGCGCCGGGCGCCGAGCCGCAGGTCACGCCGTTGAGGGTCGGACAGTTCCACTGGCAGCTGCTGAATGCGCACCTGCATGTCGCGAGCGATCTCGATGGTTTGCTCGAACAGCTGGCCGGGCTCGGCGCCTCCGACATCGTGGATTTGCGCGTCCAGGGCCGCATCGACCTCGCGGGCCGTCAGCAACTGCAGGCCGCGGTCGGCAGCGCCGAGGCGCGGGCGCGCCATCTGCAGGCAGACCTGTCGGCGCTGCAACTGGTGCCGACCGACGAGGACATCGCGGGCTTGCAGGCCGACGGCTACCTGGGCGAGGTGATCGACGAACTGCGCGAGGCCCAGGCCGGCACCGACCCGCAGGCGCGCGCCGCGCAGGACGCGCTCGCGCTGCTGGCCACCGCACTGGTCGAGCGCGCGCCGACAGTCGCGATCGTTCCGCTGGAGGTGGCTGCGGCATGAACCTGCAGATCACCCGACTGCGCGTCGAGCAGTTGCGCCGATTCCGCAAGCCGCTGGAGCTGCGCGGCTTCGAGCCCGGGCTCAACATCCTCACCGGCCCCAACGAGGCCGGCAAGAGCACGCTGGTGCGCGCCATCCGCGCCGCCTTCTTCGAGCGCCATCGCTCCACCGTGGTCGAGGACCTGCGCCCCTGGGGCGAGGGCAGCAGCGCGGCGCCGCAGGTCGAGCTGGACTTCGTGCTCGACGGCCAGCCGCACCAGCTAATCAAGAGCTTCCTCGGCAAGAAGCGCTGCACGCTGCGCATCGGCGTGCGAACGCTGGATGGCGCCGACGCCGAAGACCACCTGGCCCAGAGCTTTGGGTTCGCCTTCGCCAGCAAGGGGGCCAGCAAGCCCGAGCACTGGGGCATTCCGGGGCTGCTGTGGGTCGAGCAGGGCACCAGCCAGCTGCTGGATGTGGACCCCGCTCGCGACCATCTCCATGACGCGCTGCAGGGGCAGGTCGGTGCCGCGGCGGGTGCGCTGGCCGCCACCGGTGGTGATGAACTGCTGGAACAGTTCCGTGCCCTGCGCAACGAGCTGCTGACGCCCGCCACGGGGAAGCCTGCGGGCGCGTACGCCGAAAGCGCCAGGGCAACCGTCACCTTGCAGGCCGAAGTCGATGCCCTCGACGCCCAGATCGCCACCTACCGCCAGCAGGTCGACCAACTGGCCGCGCTGCGGCAGCAGCACCGGGCCGACGAGGCTGCACAGCCGTGGGAAGCATTGCGCCAGGCGCTCGCCGCCGCCCGCCAGCGCCAGCAGGCGCTGGAGGCCAGCCAGGCGCAGCTGCAAAGTGATCGAACCCGGCTGCATCAGCTCGAAGGCACGCGCGGCCTTCTCGCGAAAGAACTCGAAGGCCTGGCGCGGCAGCAGTCCGATGCCGCCTCGCGTGCACAAGCGCTGGCGCAGGCCGCCGAGCAGTTGCAGGCGGCCGATGCGGCGGTGGCCACGGCACGCGAGCATGCGGAAGCGGCGCGTTCGCGCGCCGACGCGGCCCGCGAGGCCTCGCGCATCGCACGGCAAGAGGGCCAGCGCGACAGTCTGCGGCAGCAGCTACAGCAGGCGCAGGCCGAGGTCGCCCGCAGCACGGAAGCCCTGCAGCACGCCGAAGACGCCGAGCAACGCATGGCCGCACTGCGCGCTGCTGCTGCCGCCGCGCCCACCATCGGCAAGGCCCAGGTGCAGCGGCTGTTCGAACTCGACCGTGCCGAGCGCGATGCCTCGCTGCGGCGGCAGGCCGTGGCCACGCGCTTGCAGTTCAATCTGCCCGAGGGCCAGACGCTCGGCCTGCGTACCCAGGGCGAAAGCCTGGCCCTGCAAGCCCGCGGCGAACGGCTGCTCGATGCGCCGACCACGCTTCAGTTGCCCGGCGGCGGCGAGATCGTTATCACGCCCGGCGGCGAAGACCTGGCGGATCTGGCACGCAGCCATGCCGAAGCGCAGCATGAACTGCGCTCCGCGTTGCTGGCGCACGGCGTGCCGGGCCTCGTGGATGCGCAAGCCCGGCTCAGCGCCGTCACCGATCGCGACGCTCAGATGCGCTTGGCCGAGCAAGCCTTCGCGCTCGTCGCGCCAAAGGGGTTGGAGCCGCTGCGCAGCGCCCTGGCCGCCGCGCAGTCGCGCATCCATTCGGCGCAGGAAGCCCTGGCCCGCCTGCCTGCCGCTCCGGTCGAGGCCGTGTTGCCGCCGGACCAGGCCGAGGCCGAACAGGACGCCGCGGCGGCCACCGAACAAAGCACCGCCGCGGCGCTGACCCAGACCCAGCGCCGCCAGTCCGTGGCGCAGAGCCTTCATGGCACGGCCCGGAACGAACAGCTCGCGGCCCAGGCGGCATTGGCCGATCCGGCCCGCACGCAGCGCCGATCCGAAGCGCAGCAGCAGCTGCTGGCCACCGGCGCCGAGCACGATGCGCTGGCAGCGCGCATCGAGGAGGCCAGCGCCCAGGTGCGCGAGGCCCGGCCCGACATCGTGGCCCAGGACATCGACCGCCTGCAGCGCAGCATCGAGCAGATGACGCGCAGCCACCAGCAGCGCCGCGAGGACATCCTGCTGCTCGAGAACACGCTGCAGCAGGCCGGCGCGCAAGGGCTCGAGGAGCAGCGCGATGCCCTGGCCGGCCGGCTCGCCCAGACGCGCCGCCGCCATGCCGAACTGCAGCGCCGCGCCGAGGCGCTCAACCTGCTGTGCGGCAAGCTCGACGCCAAGCGCCAGGCCACGCTGGCCCGCCTGCAGGCGCCGCTGCAGGAGCGGCTGCAGCACTACCTGCCGCTGCTGCTGCCCGGCGCCACGGTGCAGATCGACTCCGGCCTCTCGCCCGGCACGCTGACCCGCACGCAGGAAGGCGGCGCGACCGAATCGGGCCAGGTGCAGGACCTGAGCTTCGGTGCCCGCGAGCAACTCGGCCTGATCAGCCGCTTCGCCTACGCCGACCTGCTGCAGCAGGCCGGCCGGCCGACCCTCTTGATCCTCGACGACGCGCTGGTGCACAGCGATGCGCCGCGCCTGGCGCAGATGAAGCGCGTGCTCTTCGACGCCGCCCAGCGCCACCAGGTGCTGCTGTTCACCTGCCACCCGCAGAATTGGCAGGACATGGGCGTGTCGCTTCGGCCCCTATCCTGACACCCCGCAATGACCGACCCTGTTATCTTCCCCGGCTTCATGGCCGTTCACAGCAACCATCCGGAAGCGCTGCGCGACCTGATGCTGGCCTGGATGGCGCGTCATCCGCTCGCGCCGCTGGAGGACGAATGGGTGCTGGTGCAGAGCAACGGCGTGGCGCAGTGGCTCAGGCTGTCGCTGGCGCGCAATGCGGCGCAGGGCGGGATCGGCATTGCCGCCGCGCTGCAGACCGAACTCCCGGCCGCCTTCATTTGGCAGGCCTACCGCGCGGTGCTGGGCGCCGACGCCGTGCCCGCGGCCTCGCCCTTCGACAAGCCGCTGCTGGTCTGGCGACTGATGCGCCTGCTGCCCGCGCTGCTCGACGAGGAAGTGTTCGCGCCGCTGCGTCGATTCCTGGCCGACGACGCCGACCTGCGCAAGCGCCACCAGCTGGCCGAGCGCCTGGCCGACCTGTTCGACCAGTACCAGGTCTATCGCGCCGACTGGCTGACCGGATGGGCCGAGGGCCGTGACCTGGTCGTCGCCAGCCGAACCGGCGCCCAGCCGGTGCCCGACGAACTGCGCTGGCAGCCGCGCCTGTGGCGCGCGCTGCTCGACGACATCGGCACGGCTGGCGCCGCCCACAGCCGCGCCGCCGTGCACCAGCGCTTCATGGCCGCGGCCGCCGGCTGGCAGGGCGAGCGGCCGGCCGGCCTGCCGCGGCGGCTGGTGGTGTTCGGTATCTCCTCGCTGCCGCAGCAGTCGCTCGAGGTGCTCGGCGCGCTGGCGCGCTGGATGCAGGTGCTGATGTGCGTGCACAACCCCTGCGAGCACGACTGGTCGCACATCGTCGCCGACAAGGACCTGCTGCGCGCCGAGCGGCTGCGGCAGCGCCGGCGCCCGGGCGGCGAAGGCGTCATCGCCGAGGAGAGCCTGCACCTGCACGCGCAGCCGCTGCTGGCCGCCTGGGGCAAGCAGGGCCGCGACTTCATCCGCCTGCTCGACGCCCACGATGCGCAGGAGGCCTACGCGCAGCAATTCGAAGCCATCGGCCAGCGCATCGACTGCTTCGATGCCAACCCGCAGGACACGCTGCTGCGCCAGCTGCAGGACGACATCCGCGACCTGCGTCCGCTGGCCGAGACCCGCGCCAAATGGCCCGCGCTCGATGCGCAGGCCGATCGCTCGATCCGCTTCCACATCACGCACGGCCCGCAGCGCGAGGTCGAGGTGCTGCACGACCAGCTGCTGTCGGCCTTCGCGGCCGATGCCACGCTGCGTCCGCGCGACGTGATCGTGATGGTGCCCGACGTCGCCGCCTACTCGCCGCACATCCAGGCCGTGTTCGGCCTGCTGGCGGCCGACGATCCGCGCTACGTGCCCTACACGCTGGCCGACCAGGGCCAGCGCCACCACGACCCGCTGCTCGGCGCGTTCGAGAAGCTGCTCGCCCTGCCGCAGTCGCGCATCGCCGTCAGCGACTTGCTCGACTGGCTCGAGGTGCCGGCGCTGCGCGCCCGCTTCGGCATCGACGAGGCCCAGCTGCCGCTTCTGCACCGCTGGATCTCGGCGTCCAACATCCGCTGGGGCCTGCATGCCGAGCAGCGCCGCATGCTCGACCTGCCCGAGGCGCTGGCGCAGAACAGCTGGGACTTCGGCCTGCAGCGGATGCTGCTGGGCTATGCCGTGGGCAGCGGCGAGGCTTGGGAAGAGGTCGAGCCACTTGACGAAGTGGGCGGCCTCGACGCCGCGCTGCTCGGGCCGCTGGTACAGCTGCTGGCCTCGCTCGAAACCCACTGGCGCACGCTGGCCACGCCGGCTTCGCCCGCGGTCTGGGGCGAGCGCTTGCGTGCCTTGCTGGCCGCCTTCTTCACGGCCGACGAAGACCGCGACGGCTTCACGCTGAAGCGCCTCGAGATGTCGCTGCAACAGTGGCTCGATGCCTGTCACAGCGCTGCCATGGCCGAGGAGATTCCGCTCTCGGTGGTGCGCGAACACTGGCTCGCGCAGATCGACCAGCCGACCCTGAACCAGCCCTTCTTCGCCGGCGCCGTGACCTTCGCGACCTTGATGCCGATGCGTGCGATTCCGTTCCGCGTGGTGGCGCTGCTGGGCATGAACGACGGCGACTATCCGCGCAGCCGCGTGCCGATGGACTTCGACCTGATGGGCCCCGACTACCGGCCCGGCGATCGCTCGCGGCGCGAGGACGACCGCTACCTGTTCCTCGAGGCGTTGCTGTCGGCGCGCGAGCAGCTGCACATCAGCTGGGTCGGCCGCAGCATCCTCGACCATTCGGAGCGCCCGCCCTCGGTGCTGGTGGCGCAGTTGCGGGACCACCTTGCGGCCGGCTGGCGATTGGCGGGCGACGAGGGACCGACGCCGCCAGAAGCCGGCAAGCGGCTGCTGCATGCCGTGACCGTGGAGCACCGGCTGCAGCCCTTTCATCCGGCCTACTTCTCGCTCGGCGGCGATGCGCGGCTGTTCAGCCATGCGCGCGAATGGCGGGCCGGGCTGCTGGCACGCCCGACCGATGTGGAAGCCGTTGCGTCGGCCTTGGCGCCCTGGGCCTTCGATGGCCCGCTCACGCTGCGCCTGCTCGCCGACTTCCTCAAGGACCCGGTGAAGAGCTTCTTCCGGCAACGCCTGGGCATCCACTTCGAGGCCGACGATCCGGTCGGCGAGGACGAGGAGCCGTTCGCGATCGACGCACTGGAAAACTGGCAGCTGCAGAACGAATTGATCCAGGCCCAGCGCGCGGCGCTGGAGGCCGGGGGCTCGCGCGAGGAGGCGATGGCCGCGCAACTCGCGCGCATGGCGCGCCGCGGCGATCTGCCGGCCGGCCACTTCGCCGACCTCGCGCAGGAGCGACTGGCCGAGCCGATGGAGAAGATGTTCGCCGAGTACGCGAAGGCGCTGGCCGAATGGCCCGAGGCACTGCCCGATGCTGCGCTCAACTATCTGCCCGAAGGCCTCGCAGAGCCGCTGCGACTGTCCGACTGGCTCGGTGGCCTGCGCGCCAACGCGCATGGCGAGCGCTGCCGCCTGCTGCTCGACAGCGGCAGCCTGGTCAAGGAAGGCCGCTACCGCCTCGACAAGCTGGTGCCTTTCTGGGTCGCGCACGTGGCGGCGCATCTGGAGGGCGGATCGATCACGAGCCGCATCGTCAGCAAGGCCGGCAGCGTGACCCTCGATCCGCTGGACCCGGAACAGGCCCGGGCCTATTGGTCGGTGTTGCTCGACGCCTGGCGGCAAGGCCTGGACCGGCCGCTGCCGCTGGCGCTGCGGAGTGCTTTGGCCTGGCTGGGCAAGGGTGGTTCGCAAACCGATCTGGCGGCTGTCGTGCCGCGCGAAGCGGCGCGCGCCAGTTACGAGGACAGCGACCCGCAGTACGGCAAGTTCGGCGAATGCGACGGCAATGCCTACCTGGCCCGCGCCTATCCCGATTTCGAGGCGCTGTGGTCCGATGGCGAGTTCGCGCGATTGGCCTTGGTGCTGCTGAAGCCGATGGGCGACGCGGTCGGCCGGGCGCCGGCGAAGGAGGCCGCATGACATTGCCCTCCCTGCTCGAACCCTTGAGCTTCCCTTTGCGCGGCAGCCGGCTGATCGAAGCCAGCGCCGGGACCGGCAAGACCTTCACGATCGCCGCGCTGTATCTGCGACTGGTGCTAAGGCATGGCGGCGAGGCCGCCTTCACGCGGCCGCTCGCGCCGCCCGAGATCCTGGTCGTCACCTTCACCGATGCCGCCACCAAGGAGCTGCGCGACCGCATCCGCGCCCGGCTGGCCGAAGCGGCCGAGGCCTTCCTTGCCGACCCTGCAACCGTGCAGCCGAAGCCGCCGGGCGAAGACCTGCTGCACGAACTGCGCGCCGACTATCCGGCCTCTCAATGGCTGGCCTGTGCGCGCACGCTGCGGCTCGCCGCCGAGTGGATGGACGAGGCCGCCGTGTCGACCATCCACGGCTGGTGCAACCGCATGCTGCGCGAGCATGCCTTCGACAGCGGCAGCCTGTTCACGCAGACACTCGAGACCGACCAGCGCGAGCTGCAGGCGGAAGTCATGCGCGACTACTGGCGCAGTTTCTTCACGCCGCTGGCGCCGGCCGATGCGAAGCAGGTGCATGGCTGGTGGGCCACGCCCGACGCCTTGCTGAAGGCGGTCGAGAAGCTGGTGGGCTTGAGCGATGTGCTGGGCGAGGGCGCTGCCCCCGCAGCGGCATTGCAGCGGGCGCGCGAGCACACCGGGCGCGAGCTGTCCGTCCTCAAGGCACCATGGGCCGGCGACGAAGGCTGGGCTGCCGAGTTGCTGGCCGGGCTCGAAGCGGCTGCCGCCGCCAAGCAATGCAAGCTGCCCAAGCGCAAGGAGTGGATGCAGAAGCTGCGCGACTGGGCCGAGGGCGATGCACTGCTGCCCGCGCTGACAAAGACCGCCTGGGACCGGCTCACGCCGGGTGGATTGAGCGACGGCTGGAGCGGCGATAGCGCGTTCCTGCGCCATCCCGCGCTGCACGCGTTGGCCGGCCTGCAGGACGCCATCAGGGCGCTGCCCGACGGCCGCCAGGGCGTGTTGCGCCACGCCGCCCGCTGGACCGCCGAGCGCTTCGCGAGCGAGCAGGCGCGCCGCGCCCAGATGGGTTTCGACGAGTTGCTGACCCGGCTCGACGCTGCCCTGCAGGGCCCCAACGGCGAGCGCTTCGCGGCTCTGATCCGGCGCCAGTTCCCGGTCGCGCTGATCGACGAGTTCCAGGACACCGATCCGCTGCAGTACCGCATCTTCAACGCCGTCTACGACATCGCCGCCAACGCGCAGGACACCGCTGTGGTGCTGATCGGCGATCCCAAGCAGGCGATCTACGCCTTCCGCGGCGCCGACATCCACACTTACCTGGCTGCGCGGCGCGACACCGAGGACCGCCACGCCACGCTGGCCACCAACTTCCGCTCGACGCCCGCGATGGTCGAGGCGGTCAACCGCGTCTTCATGCAAGCCGAGGAGCGCGAAGAAGGGCAGGGTGCCTTCCTGTTCCGCGCGCGCGGCGAGAACCCACTGCCCTTCCTCGCGGTGCAGGCCCGGGGCCGCAGCGAGCGCTGGACCGTGGCCGGCGAACCGGCCCCCGCGCTCACCTGCTGGACGCTCGATGGCGACCCGCCGCCCGGCAACGGTGAGGCCCAGCGCCTGCTGGCCGCCGCCTGCGCGACCGAGATCGTGCGCCTGCTCGCCGATGGACTTGGAGGTCGCACGGGCTTCGCGAAACCCCGCGAGGCACTGCGTCCGGTACAGCCCGGCGACATCGCGGTGTTGGTCAACAGTGGCCGCGAGGCCACGGCCGTGCGCCAGGCGCTGGCCCAGCGCGGCGTTCGCAGCGTCTATCTCTCCGACAAGGATTCGGTCTTCGAGAGCCCGGTGGCGGCCGAGCTGCAGCGCTGGCTCGCCGCCTGCGCCGAGCCCAATGACGATCGCCCGTTGCGCGCCGCATTGGGCAGCGCCTCGCTGGCGTTGAACTGGACCGAGCTCGATCGCCTCAACCACGACGAGCTGCAGTGGGAGGCGCGCGTGCTGCAGTTCCGCCGCTACCAGCAGACCTGGCGGCGCCAGGGCGTGCTGCCGATGCTGCGCCACCTGCTGAACGATTTCGGCGTGCCGCAGCGCCTGCTGACCGCAGGCGACGAACGCACGTTGACCGACCTGCTTCACCTGGCCGAGCTGCTGCAACAGGCCAGCGCGCAGCTCGACGGAGAGCACGCGCTGATCCGCTGGCTGGCCGAGCAGCGCGAGGACAGCGGCAGCGAGAACGAGGCGCGCAAGCTGCGCCTCGAAAGCGATGCCGACCTGGTCAAGGTCATCACGGTGCACAAGTCGAAGGGGCTCGAGTACCCGCTGGTCTTCCTGCCTTTCGCGACCGCCTTCCGCGCCGCCAAGGCCGATGATCTGCCGCTCAAGTGGCACGACGAGCAGGGCCGTCTGGTGGTCGCGCTGCAGGCCGATGCCGACGCGCTTGCCCGCGTCGACCGCGAGCGCCTCGGCGAAGACCTGCGCAAGTTGTACGTGGCGCTGACGCGGGCCCGCTATGCCACCTGGGTCGGCGTCGCGTCGCTGGCCGGCGTCGAGCGCAGCGCGCTCGGCTACCTGCTGGGCGGGGGCGCGTCGCTGTCGGCCTCGGCGCTGACCGAGGCCCTGCTCGAACTGGCCAAGACC